>NZ_RZQT01000010.1:0-89024 GCF_003998485.1 Mesorhizobium sp. M7A.F.Ca.CA.001.04.2.1 | reverse complement strand
AGAAAGGGCGGCTTAACCGCATTTACCGTGTGAGGCAAAAAAAGGAGCGGGGGGCGGGGCCCGCCGCTCTTTGACTTGGAGATCGACTTCGGTTGTTAGTTGTTGCCGAAGAGGTTGCGGTCGGCACCTTGCGGAGCAGACTTCTGGGTGGTGTCACCCGACGAGTTCAGCAGCTTGTAAACCGGCGAACCGGTGTTGCGTACCGAAGAGGTGCGCGTGCTGTCGACCGAAGTCGTGGCGGCAGGCTGATTGGCACCATTGGAGCCAAAGTCGTCGCTGCCGGCGAAGGCACTGCCGGTGATGGCCAGAACGGCGGCGGCAGCAATAAGGATCTTGTTCATTTTAGTCTCCTGAATTCTGGATTTCGCCAGGACGGCAGACACAGCTGCCGTCGGTTGCGAAATTGGTTGTTAGCGACCGAAGAGGTTACGGTCGCTGCCCTGAGCGGGCGTCTGGGCAGCCGGTTCCGAGGTCTTGGTGGAAGCCGTGTACGACTGGTCCACAGCGGCGGCAGGCTGGTTCGGGCCGTTCGAACCGTAGTTGTCGCTGCCCGCGAAAGCGCTGCCGGTGATGGCCAGAACGGCGGCGGCAGCAATGAGGATCTTGTTCATCTTGAATACTCCTGAATGTCTGAATTTCGCCAGGGCGGCGGGCGAGCCCGCCGTCGACCGGAAAACTGGGAATCGGCTGTTAGTTGTTGCCGAAGAGGTTGCGGTCAGCACCCTGGGCAGGCGCCTGAGCAGCCGGTTCCGACTTCTTGGTCGAAGCGGTGTACGAGCTGTCGACAGCAGTGGCTGCCGCGGCGTTCGAACCGTAGTGGTCGCTACCAGCGAAGGCGCTGCCGGAAATGGCCAGAAGGGCTGCGGCAGTGAGAATGATCTTTTTCATTTTTGGTACTCCAGTATCGTCTTTTTCCGTCCGTCTAGCGGCGTGTCTTGGAAATGAAATCGCGTCGTTCGGACAGCCCCGATGTGGGAGGGCAAGGTCGTCTTTTCCAATCACGAAGTTGTTCCGTGTGGACCATGAATCCACACCTTGAAATTGTGCCAACGGAATCTACGGATGCATTTTTCTTCTTCACATCAGTGCGTTAGGTGTATCCACCTGATGGATCACTGACTGTTTCAGAGGCCCAGCGTTCACACCGTCCTGCACGCACCGTCAACAGAAACGAACCGTTCGGTTCGATTTTAGAGCAAGCTAATAGTCACTTTTCGAAACCGTTAACCTTTTTTGACCCCCGCGAAGGGTCGGATTCGCGAAGATCGCAGCCGGCAAATGGCCGCCCGGGAGGTGGGATCTCGGCCCGCGACGATCTGCAGTAGCGTTTCGCATGCCGTGTCGCGCCGCATGGATACGATGTCGTTTTCATGCCGACGGCGCGCCCGCGATCGTGGTTAGATCATACCATCTCAGGTGCCGCTTCGTGACGACGAGGCGGAGAATTGGGAAGCCGGTCAGAATCCGGCGCTGCCCCCGCAACGGTGGTGGAGTTCAAGTCGCAACGGGAGACCACTGGGCAACCGCCTGGGAAGGTGTCGCGATGGTCCGCAAGGACAACTCCAGAGCCCGGAAACCAGCCCGAGATTTTTAGACTCGACTGATCGCGGTGGGCGGTCAAGAGGTGGATAGCGCATGTCCGGCACACAGCCGGCCTGTGTTTCAATCCTTCCTCCGTCACCACCAGTTCAGTCCTTAGGAACGAGGACAGGACATGGATATCCGCAACGACATGCTGAGGCTCCTGAAGGGGCGCCGGCAAGGCTTTTCGCTGGAGCAGCCCTTCTACACCGATCCGGACTACTTCAAGCTCGACATGGAGCTGATCTGGTATCGCGACTGGCTGTTCATCGGCCATGATTGCGAACTGCCGAAGCCGGGCAGCTACATCACCGTGCAGGTCGGCGATTATCCGGTCGTCCTTGTCCGCGACCAGCACGGCAAGATCAACGCCTTCCACAATTCCTGCCGCCATCGCGGCAGCCGCGTGTGCAACACGGAGAAGGGTACCGCGGCAAAGCTCGTCTGCCCGTATCATCAGTGGACCTACGAGCTGGACGGCCGCCTGCTGTTTGCCCGCCAGATGGCCGACGGTTTCGACAAGAGTGATTTCGGCCTGAAGCCGGTCGCCTGCGAGAGCGTCGGCGGCTACATCTTCATCTGCCTGGCCAAGGAACCGGCAGATTTCGCGCCGATGCGGGCGATGATCGAACCCTATCTTTTGCCGCACCGGCTGCGTGAAGCAAAGATCGCCTTCGAGAGCACGATCGTCGAGAAGGGCAACTGGAAGCTGGTCTGGGAAAACAACCGCGAGTGCTACCACTGCGCCGCCAATCATCCCGAGTTGTGCAAGACCTTCCCCGAGGCTCCAACCGTAACCGGCGTCCATGGCGCCGACAGCGACCCTGAAATGGTCGCACACTGGGCCAGATGCGAGGCATCAGGCTTGCCGAGCAAATTCCGCATCGATCCGGCAGGGCAGTACCGCGCCACCCGCGCGCCGCTGCTGCGCGATGCCGTCAGCTACACCATGACGGGAAAACGGGCGGTCCAGAAGAACCTGTCCGACAGCGTTTCAACCGACCGCATCGGCTCCTTGCTGCTCTATCACTATCCGACGACCTGGAACCATATCCTCGGCGACCACGCCGTTACCTTCCGCGTGCTGCCGATCAGTGCCACGGAAACCGCGGTGACCACGAAATGGCTCGTCCACAAGGATGCGGTCGAAGGCGTCGACTACGACCTCGCTGAGCTCACCCATGTCTGGACCGAGACCAACGACCAGGACCGCCGCATCGTCGAGGAAAACGCCTTCGGCATCCTGTCGCCGGCCTATGAACCAGGCCCCTATTCGGAGCTGCATGAGGGCGGCGTGATCCAGTTCGTCGAGTGGTACGCGTCGTTCATCGGGCCGCGCCTTGCCGAAGGCGGCCGGCCGGCCCTGCGCAGCGTCGCCTAGCCCAGGGGACAAGAGGATGAATGCGATGACGGACCTTGGCCTCTATCGCCATCTCGACCAGATGACGCCCTGGAACGACAGGCTGCAGGTGCTGGAAGTGATCGGCGTCAGCGACGAAGCGCCTGACGTGAAGACCTTCACCTTCCGCTCCGACAACCAGACCTGGTTCCGCTACAAACCGGGGCAGTTCGTGACTCTGGAACTGCCGACATCGGACGGGCCGCTGATGCGCACCTACACGCTGTCGTCCTCGCCGTCGCGGCCGTTCTCGATCGCGGTGACGGTCAAGGCGCAGGCGGGCAGCACCGGTACGCGCTGGATGTTCGACCATCTGACGCCCGGTTCGCACGTCAAGGCCTATGGGCCGACTGGCGACTTCTCGCTGCACAGCCACCCGGCGGCCAAATACCTGTTCATTTCGGCCGGCTCCGGCGTGACGCCGATGATGTCGATGCTGCGCTGGCTGAACGACTGCGCGCCATGGACCGATGTCGGCTTCGTCAACTGCGCGCGCCGCCCGGAAGAGATCATTTTCCGCAAGGAGCTCGAACTGCTCGGCAGCCGCATGCCTGGGCTGTCGCTCGGCTTCATGATCGAGGAGCGGTCGAGCCGCGAGGGCTGGTTCGGCCATATGGGCCGCATCGACGCGATCCGGCTGCCATTGCTGGCGCCCGATTTCCGCGAGCGCGAGATTTTCTGCTGCGGCCCCGATCCTTTCATGCGCGCCGTGCGCGGCATGCTGGACGCCGCCGGCTTCGACATGGCGAAATACCATCAGGAAAGCTTTGCCGCGCCTGCCGTGGAGGAGATCCCGGCGCCGTTCTCGCCGCCGGCGGAAGACGGCGCCGCTGCCACCGTGGAGGCCGTGACACCGATCCGGTTCTCGCATTCCGATGTCGATGCCGAATGCGTCGCCGGCCAGACCGTGCTGCAGACGGCACGCGCCTCGGGGGTGCGGATTCCCGCCGCCTGCGAGTTCGGCCTGTGCGGCACCTGCAAGGTGAGGAAGGTCGCGGGCGACGTGGAGATGAGCCACAATGGCGGCATCCTCGATCACGAAATCGAGGACGGCTTTATCCTCGCCTGTTGCTCGAAGCCGCTTTCGGCGCTTGAAATCGAGGCGTGACCGGCAGGCACGGTCAGAGACTGTCCATGCCCGCGCGGCCTGCAGCTGCGCTCGCCCGGGCCTACGCCATCTTGCCAAAAACCCTGCAAATGGTTAGACGCCTGCAACGGTGGGGTTGACCGTAGGGCCCGAAGATCATCTCCGCGGCCTGCTTCGGCGGGGAGCAAACATGCGACAATCCGGCGTATATGCCATTGCCAGCAAGGATATCGTCTTTGAATCCTTCGATGGCGAAGCCGTCGTTCTCGACCTGACCACCGGTAAATATTTCGGCTTCTCTGATTCAGGCAGCAGGCTTTGGGATGCACTGTCGTCCGGCGTGCCTGCCTCCGAACTGGTCGGCGCCGCGACCGGAATTGGCGCCCTCGATGCCGCCGCGATTGACGGCTTTGTTTCACAATTGCTCGAATTCGGTTTGCTGGCGGCCGTAACCGATGGCGTGGCAAGACCGGTTCCCAGTGAATTGCTGGCTCAGCTCGCCGCTGCCGGCGAGCCCCTCAAGGTCGACATCCATGACGACCTTGCCGACCTCATTGTCGTCGATCCCATCCACGAGGTCGAGGAGCCCCTCGGCTGGCCCGCGGTGAAGCAGGCCAACTGAGGCGCGCCAGGCTCTCGTTGCCGGACGGCTCCGGAACAGGCAGACCATGCCGAACGTCACTCTCGAAAACCTGACTGACTACGCACGTCATGTCCTGGCGCAAGCGCAGAGCAGCGCCGCGCATTATCCACTGACCTGCAAGGTGGGCCTGCCGCATCTGGAGTTGACCGCTCATGTGAGTGCCGGCGCGTTGGCCGATGCCTTCGCTCATGGCTTTGTCACGGCTCCGGACAACCGAGCGCCTGCCGACATCTGCCGCATCTTCGTCGCACATCCCGGCATTGACGGCATCGCGGCACCGGCCAGATGGGGCCAAGGACCCTTCACGCAGCATGGCTTCGCCACCAGGCTGGCGGAAGCCGGATTGCGCGGCAACCATTTCCACGACCTGGATTTC
The DNA here is from genome assembly GCF_003998485.1 of Mesorhizobium sp. M7A.F.Ca.CA.001.04.2.1. Classification (NCBI taxonomy): domain Bacteria; kingdom Pseudomonadati; phylum Pseudomonadota; class Alphaproteobacteria; order Hyphomicrobiales; family Phyllobacteriaceae; genus Mesorhizobium; species Mesorhizobium sp. M7A.F.Ca.CA.001.04.2.1. The sequence goes on along the minus strand of NZ_RZQT01000010.1, from coordinate 83,938 downwards.
TGGCAGTTCTATGATCCGCAACGTCGCGTTGGCGTGCAATTGATGGCCTCGGCCGATGCCTTTCCACCCTGGGAGCCGGGAGCGCCGCTGCGCCCCTTCCTCCATTGGGAATATGCGGCACGTGGCATGCGGCTGGCCCATGCAGGGACGCTCGGCACCAAGGGCAGGGGCGTACTGCTGGCCGGCGCGGGCGGCGCCGGGAAATCCGGGACCGTCGCCGCCGGCCTCCTCCACGGGCTGGACAGCGTCGGCGACGATTATGTGCTGGTCGACCTCTCCAACGGCGTGACTGCCCGCCCGTTGTTTTCAACACTCAAGCAGGATCCCCAGGGATTCGCGCGACTTGGGCTGAAGCACCGGCTGAAGGCGCACGGTCCGCTCAACTGGCAAGGCAAGCATGCTTTTCACATTGACGACATCGCGCCTCGGCCGGTGCCCGAAACTCTGGACATCGTTGCGCTGGTGGTGCCACATATCGGCGGAGGCGGGGCAAGTTCGATCGTGCCGGTGTCGCGCAGGGATGCCATGATTGCCTTGGCGCCGTCCGGCATAGCGCAGATGCCAGGCGAGCGGGAGAGCGGCTTTCGCTTCTTCAGCGACCTGACCCGCCTGCTGCCGTGCTATCGTCTGTCGCTGGGGACGCAGCCACAGGAGATAGCCGGCACGATTGCGGACTTTCTTGTGCGGGGCGCTTCGTGAAACTGAGCGTGATAATGCCCGTCTACAACCGTGAGCGCTATGTCGTTTCGGCATTGCGCTCGCTGGTGCGGCAGCGGGACGCCGCCGATCTCGACATCATCATCATCGACGACGGTTCGACCGACGGCTCTGCTGAGGCCGTACGCTCGATGATGCGCGAAAACCCCTGCATCCGACTCTTCCAGCAATCGAACATGGGCGTGGCCAGGGCGCGCAACGCCGGGCTGCGGCAACTGCCGCCGGATGCGGAGTTCGTGTCATTCCTGGATTCTGACGACATCTCGCTGGCCGGACGGTTCAAGGCCGATCTCGCCCGCTTCGAGGCTACCTCCGGGCTTGAGCTAACCTATTCGCTGATGACGCTGGTCGACCGGATCGACGACGAGAAGCTCGAGCCGGAGGCGGACTGCTGTACCATGACGCTTCGCGGAATTTCGCTGAGCACCGCTCTCTTCAGTCGAACGCTTGTCGATCGCATCGGCCATTTCGACGAGGACTTTGAGCAGTCCGAGGACACGGATTATCTGTTGCGAGTCTTCGAAACCGGTCCGCGCTACGAATTGCCGAACACCGTCGCGATCTACTACCGACGCCACGCCGGAAATGTCACCAAGGAACATAGCGGCAGGGTCCGCAACCACTTGCGTGCAATCCACAAGTCGATGCGGCGGCGCAAGGCCGATCCGTCACGGCGAGAGGTCCAGGGTATCTTCGAATTGAAGAGTCCCGCCGATTGGCGGATGCCATGATGCTCGACACAATCGGCTCGGATCAGCCAAGCCCGCAACGCTGCTGGAGACGCCGATGAGGCTGAGCGTCATCATGCCGGTCTACAATCGCGAACAATTCGTTGGCCTGGCGCTGCGCTCGTTGCTCAGGCAGCGCGAAGACATCGATCTCGACATCATCGTCATCGACGACGGGTCGACCGATGGCTCGGCAGCCGTCATACGGTCGTTGATCGACGAGGCCCCGTGCATTCGTCTTTTCCAGCAGATCAATGGCGGGGTCACCAAGGCGCGCAATGCCGGGCTGAAGCAGCTGCTGCCGCAGACGCGTCTGGTGTCGTTTCTCGATTCGGACGACATCTCCCCGATAGGCCGCTTCAAGGCGGATCTCGCCTGCTTCGAAGAGGATCCTGGCCTCGACCTAACCTATTCGCGCATGACGCTGATAGACAAGATAGATGGCGAGACACTGGAACCGGCCGCCGACAGCCACTCCATCACCGTGCGAGGGATCCACCTGTCCGCCGGGATCTTCGCGCGAGACCTCATCGAGCGCACCGGTGGTTTCGACGAAGATTTCAAACAGGCCGAGGACACCGACTATCTGTTGCGTATCTTTGAGAGCCAGGCAAAATACGTTATGCCCGATACGGTGGCTCTCTATTACAGGCGTCATCCCGGCAACATGACCAAGGAAGCCGATGTGCCCTTTCGCGAGTTCATGCGCGCCATTCACAAGTCGATGAAGCGTCGCCGGGCCGACCCCAGCTTGCGCCGGGTGGAGGGGATTTTCGACTTCAAGGATCTCGCGCAGTGGCGGTTCCTTTGATGGCAGGCTACGGCGTCGTCATTCCGGCTTTCAACGCGGCCGCCACCATAGGCGCTGCCCTGAACTCCGTTCTGGCCCAGGCGGCAAAAGCGGAGGCCATCGTCGTGGTCGATGACGGTTCGACCGACGATACGGCCGCGGTGATCGATGCGATGAACCTGCCGGTGACGGTGCTGCGACAAGACAATGCCGGACCCGGCAGCGCAACGACCCGTGGCATTGCGGTACTCTCGACGCCGCTCATCGCGACGCTCGATGCCGACGATTTGTGGCTGCCGGACAAGATCGAACAGCAACTGGCCTATCTCGGCCGTCATCCCGGGACAGCGGGCGTCTTTACGCACTGGCGGACGTTTCGCGGCGACAGCCCCGATTTGCCCGATGCGGCCAGTGGAGCCGGCTGGTCGCGCACGACGATGATGATCCGCCAGGAGGTGGTGCAGAGCGTCGGTCCCATCATCGACCCACCAGGCGGTCGCGGCGAGATGATCGACTGGATCGCCCGGGTTCGTGAGGCAGGCTTTTTACTTGCCATGCTCGACGACGTGCTTGCATTGCGCCGCATCCGTCCGGGCAGCCTTTCCTACGGCCGCGATCCGGCACGCGACCGGGGCTATATCCAGGTCGCAAGGCTCGCCATGCAGCGGCGGGCCCAGAACAAGGCGGGCTCCAGTTGAACGCCAGGCCTGTTCGCCGCATCAGCCGCCGCTTCCCGGACTATGGCTGGTCGTGGCCCACCGGCCAGTTGGACCTGTTGCTGAAGGCGGCGCTGCTCTCCGATGAGGACGCAGCCGCTGCCTGTGCCGCGCGCTGGCTCGACGAGAACGACATCGACCTCGTCTCGTTTCGAGAACATCGTCTGCTCGCCGCCATCTCCGACAGGTTCGGCAGAAAACTGGCCGGGCATACCGCGCACCCGCGCCTCGTCGGCCTGCAGAAGATGCTGTGGACGAAGTCGCGCATGGCGATGCGCGAGGCCGAGCCGGCGCTGAAGGCGATGGCCGACGGCGGCGCCGACATCATGCTGATCAAGGGCGCCAGCCGCATTGCCTTGAACGCGTCGGCGCAGCGTGGTCGGGTGGCGCATGACATCGACATACTGGTGCGCCCGCGCGACATGGCTGCCGTCTTCGACATCTTGCGCGACCGCGACTGGCAGATCGCCTCGGGCGTCAGCGCGCAATATCTGCGAACCCGGTTGGCGTCGCTGCGGTCGATGAACTTCTTCAAGGGCCGTTTCGGCGACATCGACCTGCACCAGCTCGGCTATGATGGGTCGCAGACGAGCGCGGAAGACGACCTGGCGATCTGGCAACGGGCGGTCCCGGCACAATTCAGCGGCGTCGCGGTCTTCGTGCCGTCGCCGGCCGATCGCATGGCACTGGCCATCGCTCATGGCGGCCTCGACGCCCACACCCACAGCGACTGGCTTGTCGACTGCGCGGTCGCCATCCATGCCGAAGACGTCGATTGGGGGATGTTCCTCGACATCATCGGAAGACGCGGCCTGGCGGTTCCAGCGGCGGTGGCGTTATCCTATCTGGCGTTCGAGATCGGCATTCCGGTGCCGGAACGGACAATGGCCAGAATCTTCGAGATGGCCGACCGGGCTGGCCTGTCGCGTTGGTCGTCGGTTCTGCAAGCCAAGCCGCGCACGGATTTCGGCGGCCTGGTCTGGCTGTCGCGCGGCCTTGCCAAGCAGTTGCGCCTGAAGCGGAAGAAGGGCCGGTTGCAGCAGGAGCCGCCCGCCAAACCCTGGCGCGGGAGACCGGCCGCGGGCAAGCCGCAAGCCGCATCGGCGCCTCTGGTGTTTTCGCAGGCCATCGCCTGTCCGCAAACGACCGGCGACATGATGCTCGACATCACCGTCAGGATCGGCGTTCCGCCGGTCCGGCGCCGCATCGAAATGGAGATCAATGACGGTGGCGAGCATATCGCTCGCCTGCGTGCCGTGGCTATCAGCCGATCCGGCAGGGAACGCGTGCTGCATTTTCGCGGCAAGGTGACGCTCGACGGCGCGCGAGTTGCCTTGACGCTCGAGGCGCGACCATCGCGACAGTTTCGCGAGTGGAACGACGCGGCCACGGTGGCCGCCTATGGCGCCTTGCCTTTCCAGTTGCTGTCGGCGGGTTTCTTGCCGATCGGCTGAAGGCGAATCCGACGAACCTTTCTCGCAAGGCGGCGTCCGCTCAAACTCCGTAGCGTTCGGTGCGGATGATTTCGGCTGCAACGCCGGCATCGATCAGCGCCTGGGCTGCCGCGGAAACGAAGGCATTGGAGCCGCAGACGAAGGCGAGACCGGGCGGCTCGGGCAGCCGCGCCATGGCTTGCGCCATCATCGCGACGTCCACCCGCCGCGCATAGTCGGCCGGGCGGCGTGCGGCTTCGCGGGTCAGTGTCAGCACCAGCTCGAAGCCGTCCTGACGCTCGTCGAGGGCGATCAGCTCGTCACGAAAGATCACTTCGTCCCAGACCCGGACCGAAAAGACCAGGACGACGGGCACCGCTGAATTCCGTGCGGCGCGGTGGCGGATCATCGACATCAAGGGCACGACGCCCGAACCGCCGCCGACCATCACAAGCGGCCCACTCTCATCCTTCGGCCAGACGAAATGCCCGCCAAGCGGCCCGCGCAGTTCGATTTCGTCGCCAATTGCCGCGACTTCGTGGAAGAAGGGCGAAACCTCGCCATCGTCGAGTTGTTCGATCGCCAGTTCGATTGCGCCATTCGTTTCGGGCGCGGAGGCGATGGAATAGGAGCGGCGCGCCTGATAGCCGTCCGGCGCCGTCAGCCTGACGTCGACATGCTGCCCGGCGCGATAGGCGAAGGGCCGAGACGGCTGAAAAAAGAAGCTGGTGACACGCGGCGTGCGCTTTTCGATGCGGACGATGCCGGCTGTTTGCCAGGGCGACTGCACTGCCGCCGTATCGCTCACGGATCGTCCGTGTAGCGTTGCTCGCGCCATGGGTCGCCATAGATATGGTAGCCGCGCAATTCCCAGAAACCGGGCTCGTCGCGCGTGGTGAATTGCAGGCCGTTCAGCCATTTGGCCGACTTCCAGAAATAGAGATGCGGCACCAGCAGCCTTGCCGGGCCGCCATGATCCGGTGTGATCGGCTTGCCTTCGTAGAGCAGCGCGACCATGGCCTTGCCGGCGGTGAGATCCTTGACCGGCACATTGGTGGTGTAACCGTCGAACGCGTGCGCCAGCGTGAAGCCGGTCGGCGGCTCCACACCCGCGTCGGCAAGGATATCGTCGACCAGCACGCCCTGCCACGGCGTGTCGAACTTGGTCCATGCGGTCACGCAATGGATATCGCGCGTCATCTTGGTCAACGGCAGCGCGTTGAACTCGGCCCAATTCCATTTCTTGATCGGGCGTGGCCCATGTTTCAGCGTGAAAGACCAATCCTCGGTGCGCACGCGCGGCGTCGGACCGGCCGACAGCACCGGAAAACCCTGTTCAAGATGTTGGCCGGGCGGGATGCGGGCATCGTCATCGGTTGGCGGGCGCCGTCCTGAAGAGAAACCTCGGGTGACCATCGCGGCAATCTCCCTGCATCGGGCCGACATCAACCTGATGCAATGTTCTCGAAGATGTCGTGGCGGGCAACCAAAATCTTGACGGGCGGAGGCCGGAGGGGATCGTCGCCGACGAACCCTGCCGGTCCCGTTCACGTCAAGGCCATTACTCAGCCATTGGCAAAAGGCACCGCGATGTAGATCTGAGCGTCGCCACGCTCGACCAGCAACAGCACCGACTTGCGGCCAGACTTGCCGGCTTGCGCGATTGCCTGGGTTACTTGCCTGGCGTTCTTAACCGGCACCTGATTGACGGCAACGATGATGTCGCCGGCCTGTATTCCGGAAGCGGCGGCAGCTTTGTCGGGATTGACGCTGGCAACCACCGCGCCGTGCTGCTTGCCGGCTAGGTTCATCTGCTGGCGAATGTCGGGCGTTATGTCCATCAAGCCGAGCCCTATCGCCGGAGCGCGCCCGGCGCTGGGCGTGTCGGACCCGTCATCCAGCGACGCGGTCTTCGCATCGGCGCTGTTCTGGCCGACATCGACGGAAATCCGCATCGGCTTGCCTTTGCGCCAGACGTCGACCGTTTCCGTGGCGCCCGGCGCGACATCGGCGACCGCCCGCGACAGGTCCTTGGGGTCCTTCACGTCCTGCCCGGCAAAGCTGGTGATGACGTCGCCCGTCTCGATGCCGGCCTTGGCCGCCGGCGAGCCGTCATTGACCTCTGAAACCAACGCGCCGCCGGGATGGTCGAGCCCGATGGCGCTCGCGACATCCGGTGTCACCTCCTGGATCTGAACGCCGAGATAGCCGTACTGGATGGAGCCGCCCTTCATCAGCTTGGCCACCACCTTCTGGGCCTGGTCCGACGGAATGGCAAAGCCGACGCCGACGCTGCCGCCATTGGGCGAATAGATCGCCGTGTTGATGCCGACGACATTGCCCGCGACATCCACCAGCGGACCGCCGGAATTGCCGTGGTTGATCGGCGCGTCGATCTGGATGAAATCGTCGAACGGGCCGCTATGCAGGTCACGGCCGCGCGCCGAGACGATGCCTGCCGTGACGGTGGTGCCGATGCCGAACGGGTTGCCGAAGGCCAGCACCTGGTCGCCTGGCATAAGCTTGTCGGAATCGCCCCATTTGACGGTCGGCAGGGGTTTGTCCGACTTGATCTTCAGCACGGCGAGATCGTTCTTGGCATCGCGCCCGACAAGCTTGGCCGGAAGTTCGGTGCCGTCGTCGAGCGTCACCTTGATCGAAGAGGCCCCATCGATGACGTGATTGTTGGTGACGATGGTGCCGTCGGAGGCGACGATGAAGCCGGAACCCAGCGCCTCGGCGCGCTGCGGTTGCTGTTGCGGCGGCGTCTTGGGCGTCGGCATGCCCTGGTCACCGAAGAACTGGCGGAAATAGTCGTCGAAAGGCGAGCCGCCGTCGAAAGGAGAGGCATCGCTCATCGTTTCAGGCTGTGCCTTCATGACGGTGGTGACCGTCACCACCGCCGGCTTGTCGGCGGCAACGATGGGTGCGAACGAGCCATTGGGCGCAGTGATGCCGGCAACAGGTGTCTGGGTCGTCGGAACGGTGTTGCCCGCGCTTTGGGCGAAAGACATGACGAAGGGGGATATGATCAGCGCAGCGCCCAGCAAGGCCGCGACGCGATGCCTACGAAGGATATCTGACATGGTCGTTGTCCGGGCGAGAGTTGATCCAGCGCCGTGGCCTCCCATGCGGGAAATCGGTCATCGGCGTGTCGAGGTTGCAATTGCCCGTCTCGCCTACATGGCAGCCAACCGGATCGACGGCCTTGCATCTAGGGCGCGGATTGGCCCGATTTAGGGTTTTCGGGCGACCTTACGAAGATTTAATATCCGCACGGCGGCAGGGTCGCAAAGTCGTCGGGTCGCGCCTTGCTGCCTCGCTGGAGCCTTAGCCACCGGCGGTTCGTCCGAGATAGGCCGTAGCAATCTCGCGCATGCGCTTGCCGTCGAAGCTCGGTCCGTGTCCTCCATGACCGATACGGATCGGCAGGTCGAGCAGGCGCCGCATCGTACTGATATAGGCGGCCCGGTCGGAATCCGGCAGGTCGTCTATCAGCATGGCGTCGTAGATGGCATCGCCGCTGAAGAACAGTCCGTCGGCCTCGTCGAACAGCGCGATCGAATCCGGTGAATGGCCCGGCAAATGCAGCACGCGAAATTGCCGGTCGCCAAGATCGACGACATCGCCCTCGTCCAGGGTTCGCGTCAACGGCGCGGGCGGGATCCTGTAGTCGGCCGACTTCCATCCGGACGCCGGCAGTTTCGAGACGGCACCCTCGAGGTCGTGGAACATGTAGGCGTAAGTCGCGGCCTCATCCATGGTCTCGAACCGAGCCGCGCTCATTCTTGGCCCGGCCCGCAACGGGAATTCATGCAGCGAGCCGACGTGGTCGAGATGGATGTGGGTGGCAACGACCAGCAACGGCTTGCCCTGCGGCGTCTCGATCTGTGGCGCCAGCGGACAGATGCCCATACCGGTGTCGACGAGCAGGTCGGCATCGCGACCGCGCAGATGCCAGATATTGGCCCGAACATAGGCATGCACGAAGGGCTCGGTCAGCATCGTCGTCTTGCCGTCGACCACGCTCCTGCTGAACCAGCTCGGCATCAAGTGTGAGTCCGGCATACGAAGTGAGCCGGGCATCAGGTGTGAGCCCGGCATCAGACGAAGGGCTTCCCGACCTTGTACTTTTCCGGCACCAGCCGCTTGAGATAGGCCATGCCGGCATCCGACAGCTGATTGACGTCGGGCTTCATGAAATCGTCCGGCATGTGGCGGGTCTTGCCGGCGACGTTCTTGAGCGGCACTTTCTTCAGCACCGTTCTGGTGCCGTCATATTGCAGCGCCACCGAGCCGCCGCCCTGTTCGGCGACGGTGACGGCGAAAGCGCCGGCATCGAAAGCCTCCTGCGCGTCGACCGCGCTGATGGCGCCGATATAGCCGCGCGGCATGTAGCCGAGCGCATCGACGCGGGCACGCTTGCCCGGCAGGCCTTCCGCCAACGCGCGCTCGAGTGCGGCCGGCAGGTCGCTGCCCGACAGCTTGACGTTGCCATGCGCGTCGCGCTCAAGCTTGTCCGGCGGCACCAGGCTTTCGACCAATGCCTTGCCGTCGGCGGTGCTGACGCCTTCCGAAACGGCGACGATGCAGCGCTTGTGGCGATCGAGCGTGGCACGCACGTCGTCGATGAAGCCAGCGGCTGAGAATGGGCGCTCGGGCACATAGACGAGATGAGGGCCGCTGTCGGGGTCGAGCTGCCAGGCAGCGGCAGCCGCGGTCAGGAAGCCCGCATGCCGGCCCATGACGATGCCGACATAGATGCCGGGCAGCGCGCGAAAATCGAGATCGACGGACAGGAAGGCGCCGGCGACGAACTCGGCCGCCGAAATAAAGCCCGGCGTGTGGTCGTTTTCCTCTAGATCATTGTCGATGGTTTTTGGCGCATGAACAAAGGCAATTGAGCCGCCGGCGGCGTCGGTCAGGATCTGCTGGGTACCCGACGTGTCGTTGCCGCCGATATAGATGAAGGCGTCGGCGCCGGCCTTCTTCAGGCCGTTGAGGATGACATCGCAATAGGCGGCGTCGGGCTTGTCGCGCGTCGAGCCGAGGGCGGCGCTCGGCGTGCCGGCAATCAGCCGCAGGCGGTCTTCCGGAATGGCGGAAAGGTCGACATAATTGCCGTCACGGATGCCGCGCACGCCATGGATCGAGCCCAGCACCTTGGCACCGGGATGCCGCTTGCGGATCTCCAGCGTCGCCCCGACAACCGTCTGGTTGATGACGGCGGTTGGGCCGCCGCCCTGCGCGATGACAAACGTTCCAGCCATGCTTGATTTCTCCCGGCGCGATGGTTTTCAAGGCACCTTGGCCTGTCTTGCCGCATCGCGCAACGGGAGTTTCGAGCGGCGCCAACACGCCGCATAAGCGTCAGACGACGACGACCGGATTTTTCTTGGAGACGCGGCTGTAGAGGTCGATGATGTCCTGGTTGATCAGGCGCACGCAGCCCGACGACATCGCTTGCCCGATGCTCCACCATTCGGGCGAGCCGTGGATGCGATAGCCGGTGTCCTTGCCGTCCTGGTAGATGTAGAGGGCACGCGCGCCGAGCGGATTGGTGAGGCCGCCGGGCTGTCCGGCCTGCCATTTCACCAGTTCAGGCTTGCGGGCGATCATCTCCGGCGGCGGCGTCCAGGTCGGCCATTCCCTGCCGTACTGGATGTTGGCGCGGCCGGACCAGCGGAAACCGTCCTTGCCGATGCCGACGCCGTAGCGAATGGCATCGCCACCCGGCTGGACGAGATAGAGCATGCGCTCCTTGAGATGGACGACGATGGTGCCGGGCGCCTCGCCTGTCGTGTCGACGACGATCTGGCGGCGGAATTCCGGCTTGACCTTCAGATATGGCACTTCCGGCACGTTGAAGCCGCCGTCGGTCAGCCCGGCATACATGACCCCGGGACTGGTGACGTTCTTGTCGACGCTGATGCTTGGCCGGATCGGCCGCACGGAACCCGTGGTGACGTCGTCGAGCTCGAGCGCCGGCAGGCCGCCGCCCGAGGTCGAGCAACCGGCGGCGCTCAGCAGCGCAAGCGCCCCTGCCCCGGACAGGATGGCGCGGCGGGAAAGATGATGATCGGTTTCGATTGCGTCGCCATTTCGCGGCGGCGTCAGACCTTGCGGCAACTCACGCATATACCCAGACCCTACGCTGTCGGCGGGAAGCACGGTCCGGCCGGATAGCAGGCATTTTCCTCATTCATGGTTGATAAAGCGTGAAGACCTTGCACAGCCTGCATTTGCGCATGGCCTTGGCGATGTTCGACCTTCTTGCCTGAACTTGAACGAAGGCTGCTGCACAAAAAGACCTCGGTCGAGTCATATTCCCGGCGCCGGCGTCTCCTACTCCTCGGACCATCAGCGAGGGGCCTCCATGTGCAAGACCTTAAAAACCGACATCAAGCTTTTTGCCGCTGCCATTGTCGCGGCGGCAACCGTTCTCGGTGCCAATGTCAGCCTGGCCGATATAGTGAGCACGCTGAGCGGCGCGAACTGACACCGATCTGCCGCTGGCGCAGTTAGGGAAATCGCCTCTTTACATTCTCCCGGGCCTAAGGATTTATCCTCTTCTTTAAGCTCAAAGGAGACGAGCATGTCCTTCGAAAACTGGGCCGCCTTCGCTGCCGCATCGACGATCCTTCTCATCATTCCAGGTCCGACCATCCTGCTGGTCGTGTCCTATGCGCTGGGCCAGGGCTGGCGTACCGCTCTGCCGATGGCCGTCGGCGTGGCGTTGGGGGATTTCACTGCGATGACGTTGTCGATGCTGGGTATCGGCGCGCTGCTGGCGGCCTCGGCGACCGTCTTCACCATCCTGAAGCTGATCGGCGCCGGTTATCTGATCTATCTTGGCGTGAAACTGTTTCGCGCCGGCGGCGCGTTGAAGGCCGAACCGCGCACCGACGCGGTCTCCTCGGCCAAGATGATGGCGCACGCCTGGCTCGTCACCGCGCTCAACCCGAAAAGCATCACGTTCTTCGTTGCTTTCCTGCCGCAGTTCCTCGACCGGCACGCCGATTTCTGGACGCAGATGCTGATCTTCGAGACGACCTTCCTGGCGCTCGCCTTCGCCAATGCCTTCGGCTATGCGCTGATCGCGGCACGCGCACGCAACGTGGTGCGCAATCCCAAGGCGATCCGCATCTTCAACCGCACCGGCGGTACGCTGCTGGTCGGCGCCGGCATCGCCACGGTGGCGATGCGTTCCAGCAATTAAGCTGTCTTTTTGGTCATGATCCCGAAACTGGTTTTCGGGATCATGACCGGCCTTACCATTTGACGCTGAAGCCCAGATTGCCTTCGAGGATCCGACGCTTGTCGCCACCGAGATTGGTGGTGTAGTCGCCGGTGGCGAAGATGCTGACCTTGTCCGTCACCTTGGCAATCACGCCGCCGCCGAACTCGAACGAGGTCGATCTGCCCTCGGTCGAGATGTCGGTGGTGTCGAAATTGACATGGCTGGTGCCGCCGAAATCGTGCCAGATGTTGGCCTTGAGATACGGCTGCAGCGCCATGCCATTGATCGTTGTTTCGCCTTGCAGCCGTGCGCCGAGCCGGCCGGTCACGCTGCCGTCCGTATCGAAGGAAACCGAAGCAAAGCGGTCCGACGCATCGTCGAGCGACAATTGCTGCCAGACCAGTTGCGCCTGCGGTTCAAGCGTCCAGCCTTGCGCCAGCGCGATGGGATAGTCGCCTTCCAGCGAAGCGGTGACGCCGGTCCCGCCGACGTCGATGCCAATGTCGCGCGACGATGTTGCGTTGCCGCCGAAGAAGGTGGTCATGAGGACGCCGTCCAGGTACCAGCCACCCTGACCGATCCGGGTCCAGTAGCCGCCGATACTGGTGCCGTTGATATCCATGCTGCCGACGGACAGATTGTCCCTGCCCAGCGCCTGGCCGCGCACGTCGCCATTCATGCTGGCATAGGCGACGAACAGGCCGGCGCGATCGGTCTGGCCCGACGCGGTTTCGCGGCCGAACAGATCGAAGCCCGCCTGGAGGCCGAACAGGGTGCCGTCAAAGGACGGCGATACCGTTCCTGAATAGGCCATCTTGCTGTCCTGACCGAAGATGCGGCCCCAGACCGGCGACAGCTCGGTGTTCGACAACAGGCTCTGCTCGCCGCGCCGTTCGTGGAATGTGCCGAGCGTCGTCATCGCCAGATGTTCGGCGACCGGCGGCAAGGCCGAATAGACCGGAACCTCGATGCGATAGAGCAGGATTTCCTCGCCCGCCGCCGGTGTCGGCAGGTCGGGCACCTCAGTTGGCACCACCGGCGGCGGCGGGGGCGGATCCGCCACTGGTGCCGGTGGTGGTGGCGGTGGTGTCGCGGGCGGCGGATCGGTCGGCACGACCGGCGGCGCCGGATCAACCGGATCGGGATCGCCGGGGGTGGATTCCGGCGGAGGCGGCGGCGCAGGGTCGATGGGCGGCGGCGGCGGCGGTTCGGCCGCCGGCGGCTCAGGTGCCGGCGGCGGAGCAGGTTCCAGCGCCGGCGGGGCTGCGGCCGGCGGGGCCGGCGTGTTCAGCGTCGAGCGCAGGTACCAGTTCTCCTCGCTGCCGGCGCTGACGCCGCCCTTGAACAGATAATATTCAAAGGCACCGGCAGCGACCGGGGCGTCGAGCGCGAATGTCGTGGCGCCCGAGGTGGCGCCGTTGATTGCCTGGATGACCATGATGCCGTCCTGCGTGGTCGCAGCCCCCGCGCCGCCGAGATTGAACACGGAGATGCCGGTCGAACCGGAAGCCGTTCCGCTCGACAGGACCAACTTGTCGGATGCGGAGGAATCGTCACCGAGCTCGGTCTGGATAAGCAGCAGGCCACCCAGGCCGACATAATTGCCCGAAATCGTCAGGCTGTCGGTGGCGCCGGTGCTGCCATTGGTCAGGTCGATGCGGCCGGCATTGGTGACCTGCGCCAGCTGGCCTGCCGTAAACGCCTGGATCGCCGCATTGAAGCCGCCGCCATAGAGCGTGCTTGCGGCATCGACACTGAGCGAACCGGTGCCGGTGCCGCTGTCGCCGAGCACCAGATTGCTGTCCATCATCAGCTGGGTGTCATTGGTGGCGTCGATGCTTTCCCAGTTCTGGAGCCGGCTGATGCCATCCAGTTTGACGTTGTCCAGGGTCAGCGCATCGGTGCCGGCACCACCTGATATGGCATCCGTGGCACCGAGATTGGCGTTGGTGAGGTTGCTGAGCCTGGCGGTGTCGTTATCGCCGCCGAGATCGACGGAACCATAGATGATGCCGCCACCGTTCCAGACGAAATTGTCGGCGCCAAAGCTCATCAGTATATCGCCACCGACCGTGCCGCCGGTGACCGTGACGCTGTCATTGCCGCCGCTGACGCTGATGTTGCCGCCGATGGTGCCGCCCGACAGGATGATCGTATCCTTGTCGAAGCCGGTGACGAGGTTGCGGTCGATGGTGCCGCCTGACATGTTGAAATAGTTCTGATCTAGCTTCATGTTGACCCGGCCGATGCGGCCACCGGTCATCACGGCGTGGTCGCCATCGTCGAAGAAATCGACGATGCGTCCGCCGGTCATGGTGAAGGTGTCGAGGCCGTCGCCCTGGTTGAGCGAGCCGATCTGGCCGCCGCTCATGTTGAAGTCGTCGATGCCGGCGCCCTGCTGGACATTGCCGGCGACGGTGCCCGCGCCAATGGTGAAGAAATCCGTGCCGCCACCCTGATCGACGGCGCCGGTTATGGTGCCGGACTGCATGTCGATGCGGTCCGTGCCGACGCCAAAGGTCACATTGCCTGATATCTGCCCGGTGCCGCCGGCGGGAAAATTCAGCGTGTTGTCGCCGTCGAGATCGGTGAGGCTGCCGCCTGAGTCGCCGCTGTCACAGGTGTAGACGGTGTTTCCGGCGGATGGAGCCAGCACGCATGCGGCAAACGCGGCGGAGTTGGGCAGCAACGCAAAAGCTGTAGTTGAGAGGATGCTAATAAGCCACGGATGTAACGGATGCGGCTTTCGCCGTTGCGAAGCAATTGTCACCTGCGCATCCGCCGAACGACTGTTCGGAAGCGAGTTCTTCACATGCCGCATCGCGTCCCCTCTCGATTCGCGATTTCCAGCCCCCGCCAGCCGCCGCAATGAAGACACAATTCATTCAATTTTACAAAGCCTAATCTGCCCCGCATGGTTGCTAAACTGCAAAGACTACTGAAAGGTCTGGCGTAGCGCACGGTTGGCGTGTCCGTGGCCTATGCTTTAGGATCGGTTTGGGCCGAAGGATCAAGGGCCTGTCACGGGTCGATAAAGGACATCGCATGGCAATCAGGGACGCATTCGGCCTGGCACTTTCGGGCGCGACGGAGGCGGGATTCACGCCTTACAGCCAGGCAGTGCGTGAACTGCAGTGCTTCATCGGCGATCCCGTAGCTTCCGTCGACCGCGCCATCGCGGAAGATCCCGGCTTCGTCATGGCCCATGTCTTCAAGGGATATCTGTTCGGCCTCGCCACCGAGCGGGAGGCGACGGCCGTGGCCAAGGCTTGCCATGAGGCCGCACTGCCGCTTGCCGCGACCACGCGCGAGCGGGCGCATGTCTCGGCCCTTGGCCATCTCGCCAGCGGGCGCTGGCATGAGGCCAGCCGCGTTCTCGAGGACATCACCATCGAGACCCCGCGCGACGGGCTGGCGCTGCAGGTCGGCCACCAGATCGATTTCTTCACCGGCAATGCCCGCATGCTGCGCGACCGCATCGCTCGTGCCCTGCCTTCGTGGCAAAGCGGCATGCCCGGCTACCACGCCATGCTCGGCATGCAGGCTTTCGGGCTGGAGGAAATGGGTGACTATGTCAGGGCCGAGCAGCTTGGCCGCGAGGCAGTCGACATCGAGCCGCGCGACGGCTGGGCGCAGCACGCCGTCGCCCATGTCATGGAGATGCAAAGCCGGCAAAGGGATGGCATTGCCTGGATGCGCGCCAATCCGGAAGCGTGGACACGGGAGAGCTTCCTGCAGGTCCACAATTGGTGGCACCTGGCGCTGTTCCATTATGATCTCGGCGAGACCGACGCGGTGCTGGCCCTCTATGACGGCCCTATCTACAGCGTGCAATCGACGATGGCGCTCAACATGGTCGATGCCTCGGCAATCCTGTGGCGGCTCCACCTCGGCGGCGTCGATGTCGGCGACCGCTGGGCGGCACTCGCCGCCAACTGGGGCAAGGCGGGAGCGGGTCTTTATGCCTTCAACGACGCCCACGCGATGATGGCCTTCGTGGGTGCCGGGTTAGATGCGCCGGCCCTCGCCTTGCTCGAGGCTCAGCGCGAGGCCATGCGTGGCAGCGACGACAATGCGGCTTTCACGCGGGATGTCGGCCATCCGCTGACGCTCGCCATCAAGGCATTCGGTGAGGGCAGCTACGCCGAGACCGCGCGCCTGATCCGGCCGATCCGGGCGATCGCACATCGTTTCGGTGGCAGCCACGCCCAGCGCGACGTCATCGACCTGACGCTGATCGAGGCGGCCTTGCGCGCCGGTGAGGGTGCGCTGGCCAAGGCGCTCACGGCGGAGCGTTCGATGGCGCGGCCCGAAAGTCCGCTGTCAGCGCTGTTTGTGCGACGCGCCGCCGATTTGTCGGAGAATTGACCCGAAGCGGATCTTGTTTTAGAAACTGGCCAAGCCAGATTTTTTCGAGACCCGAAAAAATTAACTGGCGTGGGAGGAAGACATGTATCTGGGCCTCGATCTCGGGACGTCGGGCGTCAAGGCGCTGCTGATCGATGCCGGGCAAACCGTCCTCGGTTCCGGCCATGGTTCGCTTGATGTTTCACGGCCGCACCCCGGCTGGTCGGAACAGAATCCCGAGCACTGGATCCGGGCCTGCGAAGACGCAATCGCCGAGCTCAAATCCTCCCATCCGCATGAACTCGCGGCAGTCAAGGGCATTGGCCTGTCCGGCCAGATGCATGGCGCCACGCTGCTTGACGCCGCCGACAAGGTGCTGCGCCCCTGCATCCTGTGGAACGACACGCGCAGCCATGCCGAGGCCGCCGTCCTCGATGCCGATCCGCGTTTCCGCGCCCTGACCGGCAACATCGTCTTTCCCGGGTTCACCGCGCCGAAACTGGCCTGGGTGAAGAACAACGAGCCCGCTGTCTTCGCCAAGGTCGCAAAAGTGCTGCTGCCCAAGGATTTCCTGCGGCTCTGGCTTTCGGGCGAGCACATTTCGGAAATGTCGGATTCTGCCGGCACGTCCTGGCTCGATGTCGGCAAGCGGCGCTGGAGTGCGGATTTGCTCGCGGCGACATCGCTCGATGAAAAGCAGATGCCGTCGCTGGTCGAGGGTACGCAGAAGGCAGGCGCGTTGCGCAGCGAATTGGCATCGAAGTGGGGCGTTCAGGCCGGCATTCCGATCGCCGGTGGCGCCGGCGACAACGCGGCCTCGGCCTGCGGCATGGGCACGGTTGGCGCCGGCCACGCTTTGGTTTCGCTCGGCACGTCGGGTGTGCTGTTTGCCGCCAACGCTTCCTACCTGCCCAACCCGGCTAGCGCGGTTCACACCTTCTGCCACGCGCTTCCGAACACGTGGCACCAGATGGGGGTCATCCTGTCGGCAACCGATTCGCTCAACTGGCTGTCGGAAATCACCGGGAAGAGCGCCGGCGAGTTGACCACTGAGCTCGGCGACACATTGAAGGCGCCGAGCGGCGTGTCCTTCCTGCCATACCTCTCGGGTGAGCGCACGCCCTACAATGATTCCGCCATTCGCGGCGCGTTCACCGGGCTGGCGCATCAATCGAGCCGTGCCGTGCTGACCCAGGCCGTGCTGGAGGGTGTAGCCTTTGCCTTCCGCGACAGCCTCGAAGCGCTGGCCACGGCCGGCACAGCCTTGACGCGGGTGACGGCGATCGGCGGCGGTTCGCGCTCACGCTACTGGTTGAAGGCGATTGCCACCGCGCTTCAACTGCCTGTCGACATTCCTGCCGACGGCGACTTCGGCGCCGCCTTTGGTGCCGCGCGGCTCGGCCTGATCGCGGCGACGGGTGCCGATCCGCTCGAAATCTGTACGGCCCCGAGGACGGACGCAACTATCGAACCGGATGCGGCGCTCGGCGGCGCCTATGCCGATGCCTATCAGCGCTACCGGGCGCTGTACCCGGCAATCAGGGTCGCCACGGCGTGAGCGGTCTTTCGCCCACGCCGCGGCTGTCCGGCTCACTGCGCCGGCACCTTGTCGAGAAAACCGGTGACGCTCTTGAGGCGGCCGTTCTCGATGATTCCGATGTCGGTACCTTCGATCACCGAAGGCGTCCCCTCAGGTCCGAGATTCCACGAGAAGCGGATCTTGTCGGCAAAACCGTCCGGCGTACCCTTCAGCGAGAACCGGAAACCGGCAAAGCGCTGCTGCACGCCGTCGATCAGAGCCGCGACGCCTTCATGGCCATCACCCTGCATGAGCGGATCGCGGTAGCTGACGTCTTCCGTGAAGGTCGCCTTGAGCAATTCGGCCCGGCGGCCGGCATCGCTTTCGTTCCAGGCGGTGATGTAGTTTTTAGCGATCTTGGTGAGGTCGGTCATGGTCTGTCTCCTTCGTTTGGTGGCTTTGACATGACCCTTTTCAACCAGCGCCGGCGTGAAACCAATTACGCCTGAGGTAATGGCGTCAGAACTTTGTGAGAGGACAGAAATCATGAGCAGTGGATTTTTCGGCGACATCCAGAAGATCAAATATGAAGGGCCGGATTCGACCAATCCGCTGGCCTATAGGTTCTACAATCCCGATGAGGTCGTCGCCGGCAAGCGGCTGGAAGATCATCTGCGCTTCGCCGTTGCCTACTGGCACTCCTTTGCCTGGCCGGGTGGCGATCCGTTCGGCGGCCAGACTTTCGACCGGCCGTGGTTTCCCAAGGCCGGCGGCACCGACACGATGGAGCTGGCAAAACTGAAAGCAGACGTCGCCTTCGAGATGTTCTCGTTGCTCGGCGCGCCCTACTTCTGCTTCCACGACGCCGATGTACGGCCGGAAGGCAAGGATTTTTCCGAGAGTGCGGCGCGCCTCGATGAGATCGCCGACTACTTCGCGGGCAAGATGAAGCAGACCGGCGTCAAGCTGCTTTGGGGCACCGCCAATCTGTTCTCGAACCGCCGCTTCATGTCGGGCGCGGCCACCAATCCCGATCCGGATGTCTTTGCCTACGCGGCGGCGACGGTAAAAAGCTGTATCGACG
Organism: Mesorhizobium sp. M7A.F.Ca.CA.001.04.2.1; assembly: GCF_003998485.1. Lineage (NCBI taxonomy): Bacteria > Pseudomonadati > Pseudomonadota > Alphaproteobacteria > Hyphomicrobiales > Phyllobacteriaceae > Mesorhizobium > Mesorhizobium sp. M7A.F.Ca.CA.001.04.2.1. Next base: position 65,364 of record NZ_RZQT01000010.1, on the reverse strand, counting down.
TCACCAAGCGGCTGAAGGGCGAAAACTACGTGCTGTGGGGCGGGCGCGAAGGCTATGAGACCCTGCTCAACACCGACCTTGCGCGCGAACAGGAACAGGCCGGCCGGTTCCTCAGCATGGTCGTCGACTACAAGCACAAGATCGGCTTCAAGGGCACGATCCTGATCGAGCCGAAGCCGCAGGAGCCGACCAAGCATCAGTACGATTACGATGTCGCCACGGTCTACGGCTTCCTCAAGCGCTTCGGGCTGGAGAAGGAGGTCAAGGTCAATATCGAGCAGGGCCACGCCATCCTGGCCGGCCATTCCTTCGAGCACGAACTGGCTCTGGCCAATGCGCTCGGCATTTTCGGTTCGATCGATATGAATCGCAACGACTACCAGTCGGGCTGGGACACCGACCAGTTCCCCAACAACGTGCCGGAAATGGCACTGGCCTACTACCAAGTCCTGCAGGCTGGCGGCTTCAAGACCGGCGGCACCAATTTCGACGCCAAGCTGCGCCGCCAGTCGCTCGATCCGCAGGACCTGCTGATCGGCCATATCGGCGGCATGGACTCTTGCGCTCGCGGCCTGAAAGCTGCGGCGCGCATGGTCGAGGACAAGGCACTGTCGGCGCCGCTGGCCGAACGCTATGCCGGCTGGAACACGGCCGAGGGCAAGGCGATGCTTGCCGGCAAGCGCACGCTTGAGGATATCGCCGAGCGTGTCGTCAAGAAGAAGATCGAGCCGCAGCCGAGGTCCGGCCGCCAGGAACTGCTGGAAAACATCGTCAACCGCTACGTGTAGGGCGAGCGCCGCTTCATCTTTGGACCGACATCCGGCGCCACTGGCTGAAAGCCGCCGCCATCGCCATCTGCTAGTCAGCCCACTTCGCGACAAGCTGCCGAGGATCGCACAGATCTTCGGCAGCCTGCGTGAGACCAGGACGCTACACGTGTCACCGAAAGAGGACCCGTGCGGCGGCATGTCGTCGTCCCAAATCGCTGTGCACTTTGGGCGACATGCATTGGCAGGAGACGGAAATGGCAGAGGATCGAATCATTGTGCGCCCGGCGCAGGCGAGCGATATTCCGGCGCTGAAGCAGGTGCTGCAGGAAACCTTCGAAGGCACCTGGCTGCCGAACATCACCGAAGCAGCCGCGCAACGCTATGTCGAGACGGATATTGGCGGGCGCTATGTCGACCAGAGCTGGCCTGAATTCGCCGTTGCCGAGATCGATGGCGAGGTCGCCGGCTTGATCCATTGGCGCGCGGATTTCATCGAGGCCCTGCACGTGATGGCATCCCGTCAAGGCCAAGGTGTCGGCCGCAAGCTGCTTTCCCATGCCGAACAGGCGGTCAGTGCGGCCGGATTGGCGCAGGCGCGGCTGGAGACCGACACGTTCAACCTGCCCGCACAAGCACTCTACAAAGCGGTCGGCTATATCGAGAAAAGCCGCTATCCCGATGACGAATGGGACAGTGGCTTCACCACGGTGCTGTTCGAAAAGCGGCTTTGAGCAATTCCAGGAAAAGTGGATAACGGTTTCCCCGGGAAAAGCGTGCAGCGCTTTGCCTTGGGAATTGCGCAATCCAACAATAGATTTCTCCTTGACCTGACCTGCCTGGGCGCAGGAACAGCTTTGCGCATGGCCCGGTCCAGCGACATGGTTTTGCCCTTCGACGCCCTTCAATGACCTCGCTCTTGCCTTCAAACTGCCGTCACGAATCTCGTATAAGAGTGGCTCGTGGCGGGAGAGGAAGAAGGAGGCGAACCGATATGCAGAACGAACGTGAAATCGACGCCCTGCTCTCACCTGGCGAGGCTGGATCGATCATCGACCGGCTGATGGCAATGCCGCATCCGAAGGACGGCACGCGCCGCTCGAACGAATGGGATCGCGCTGTGGCCAGCCGTTTCGAGACCCATCTTGCCAAGCAAATGCGCTCGCAGATCGACGGCGGCAGCGACCGTCAGAACGCTGCCTGATTCTATCATAGTCAGCCCCGGCGCAGCCTGACCGGCGCTTCGCCGAAAGCCCTTGAAAACGCTCTTGAAAACGCCGCGGCGGATGAGAATCCGGTCCGCCCGGCAATATCGGCCATGGCGATCCTTGTATCGACCACCAGCCGGCGCGCGGCGCCCAGGCGCAGCCTGAGGTAATAGGCGCCCGGTGTCTCGCCGATCGATTTGCGAAAGATGCTCTCCAGCGTCCGTGCCGTCACGCCGGCGCGCTTGGCCACCGCTTCAATGGTCAGCGGCTGGTCGACATGCGCTTCCATCAGCCGGATCGCTTGCGCCAGCCGCGGATCGTAGCCATCGAGCCGGCCGAGCGAGACCAGCGGCTGTGCGTCGGTGGCGGCGCGCGCCTGGTCGTAGATGAAGACGCTGGCGACATCGAGCGCGACGGCCATGCCGAGCCTCGTGCGGATGAGATGCAGCATCAGGTCGAAGGTCGGCGACGCGCCGCCCGAGGTGAACACCGGCCCGTCGATGACATAACGGTCCGGACGCACGTCGACGCCGGGAAAGGCCGAGGAAAAATCCTCCATGTCTTCCCAATGGGTGGTGGCGCTGCGTCCTTCCAGCAGGCCGGCGCGCGCCACCAGCCAGGTGCCGGCTTCGACGCCGCCGCAAGCGCGTGCTGTCCGTGCGGCCCGGCGCAGGCCGGACAACAGAGCCGATGTCGCATAGTTCTGGGTGCCGAAGCCGGCGACGACGACAAGAACGTCGGTCGACTCGCCCGCATCGAAGCGGCCGCCGACCGCCACCGGCAGGCCGCAAGTGGTGACTGGAGCCTCGCCGGTCACCGAGACCAGCTTGAAATCGAACAGGGTCTCGCCGGAGATGCGGTTGGCCGCGCGCAGTGGATCGACGGCGGATGCGACGCACATGATCGACGAACCGGAAAATACCAGCAGCGTCACCCTAAGCGGGGAGCGCTCGGCGCGAAAGATCGTTGGTTTTTCGCTTTTCGTCATGGAAGCTTCGTAAAACGCAAAACAGTTTCCGGCAAGTCGGGCATTGTTGAGGTCTATTTCTTTCGGAGGAGAGTTCCATGCCGCTTGCGATGAACCGTGAGGTCTTCATTACCTGTGCCGTGACCGGGTCCGGCGGATCGCAGGACCGCAGCCCGCATGTGCCGCGCTCGCCCAAGCAGATCGCGGATTCCGCCATCGATGCGGCCAAGGCGGGCGCCGCCATCGTGCATTGCCATGTGCGCGATCCCGAGACCGGCAGGCCGAGGCGCGACGTGCATCTCTACCGCGAAGTGACCGAGCGCATCCGCGCGGCAGAAGTCGACGTCATCCTGAACCTGACCGCCGGCATGGGCGGCGACATGGTGTTCGGATCGCCGGAAGCGCCGCTGCCGCTCAACGAAAAAGGCACCGACATGGGCGGTGCCACCAACCGCATGGAACATGTGCGCCAATGCCTGCCGGAAATCTGCACGCTCGACTGCGGCACCATGAATTTCGCCGAGGCCGACTATGTCATGACCAACACGCCCGGCATGCTGCGCGCCATGGGCGGCATGATGACGGCGCTCGGCGTCAAGCCGGAGATCGAGGCTTTCGACACCGGCCATCTGTGGTTCGCCAAGCAGTTGGTCGAGGAAAAGGTGCTCAACCCGGATGCGCTGGTGCAGCTTTGCATGGGCGTGCCGTGGGGTGCGCCTGATGATCTCAACACCTTCATGGCCATGGTCAACAATGTGCCGTCGACCTGGAACTGGTCGGCCTTCGCCATCGGCCGCAACCAGATGGCCTATGCCGCGGCGGCGGTGCTGGCCGGCGGCAATGTCCGCGTCGGGCTGGAGGACAATCTGTGGCTCGACAAGGGCGTGCTGGCCACCAATGCACAGCTGGTCGAGCGCGCCGCCAGCATCGTCACCAATCTCGGCGCCAGAATCCTTGGACCGGAAGAGGTACGGCAGAAGCTCAACCTCACCAAGCGGGCGCCGATCGCGGCATAATTATTCGTCGGGAGGGTCGGCATGACTACCGTAAAATTCACCGCGATGAAGGATGGCGACCGGGACGACTACGAGTTCCTGACCGCGCATGAAATCGACTATGCGGCCAGGACCGGCGAGCGGCTGCTCGACGCGCTGGTGCAGCTCGACGCGGGTCTTTCCGGCTACAAGATCACCCGGCTCGGCCATTCGCTGCAGGCAGCGACACGTGCCTGGCGCGACGGCGCAGACACCGACTGGATCGCTTGCGCGCTGCTGCACGACATCGGCGACATCTATGCGCCTTACAATCACGACGAATATGCCGCTTCGATCCTGAAACCTTTCGTGCGCGAGCAGTGCACTTGGGTGGTGGAAAAGCATGGCGACTTCCAGCGGCTCTATTATGCCCATCATCTCGGCGGCAACCGCCACGCCCGCGACCGCTTTGCCGGCCATGCTTATTTCGACGATTGCGACCAGTTTTGCGAACGCTGGGACCAGTCCAGCTTCGACCCCGACTATGACACGCTGTCGATGGAATTCTTCCGGCCCTTCGTGCTCGAAGTCTTTGCCCGCAAGGCCTACGATCCCTCGGTGATCCGAGCCGGCGAGCGCGTACCCCTCATCGATCCCGCAACCGCCGCGACAAGAACCGGAGCTTCAGCATGAGCATCATCAACAAGGCAGCCGCCATCGGCGGCGGCGTCATCGGCGCCGGCTGGGTGGCGCGCCTGCTGCTCAACGGCATCGACGTGTCGATCTTCGATCCCGATCCCGAGGCGTCGCGCAAGGTCGGCGAAGTGATGAAGGGCGCGCGCCGCGCCTATAAGCAGATGGTGCCCGGCGGCCTGCCGAAAGAGGGCAAGCTGACCTTCGCCAAGACCATCGCCGAAGCGGTCGCCGATGCCGATTTCATCCAGGAGAGCGTGCCGGAGCGGCTCGACCTGAAACACCGCGTGCTGGCCGAGATCGACGCTCACGCGCCGGCCAACGCGATTGTCGGCTCCTCGACTTCCGGCATCAAGCCGACCGACATGCAGGTGGCGATGAAGAAGCATCCGGAGCGGCTGGTCGTCGGCCATCCGTTCAACCCGGTCTATCTCCTGCCGCTGGTGGAGATCGTCGGTGGCGAGCAGACCTTTCCCGAGGCGATCGAGGTCGCCAAGGAGATGTATGCCTCGATCGGCATGAAGCCTGTCGTCATCCGCAAGGAGATCGAGGCCTTCGTCGGTGACCGCCTGCTCGAAGCGGCATGGCGCGAGGCGCTGTGGCTGATCAAGGACGGCATCTGCACGGTCGAGGAACTCGACGACATCATGCGCTACGGCTTCGGCCTGCGCTGGGCGCAGATGGGCATGTTCCAGGTCTATCGCGTCGCCGGCGGCGAGGCCGGCATGCGCCACTTCATGGCGCAGTTCGGGCCGTGCCTGAAATGGCCATGGACCAAGCTGATGGACGTGCCTGAGTTCAACGACGAACTGGTCGACCTGATCGCCACGCAGTCGGACGAACAGGCGCATGGGCTGTCGATCCGCGAACTGGAAAAGATCCGCGACGACAATCTGGTCGCCATCATGGATGCGCTGTCGAAACAAAACAAAGGCAAGGGCTGGGGCGCCGGCGCGCTGCATAAGGACTATACCAGACAGCTGGCCAAGCTGGCGGCGAAGAAGCCCATGGCCTCCAAGGCGGCCGAGAAGGCCAAAGCCTTGAAACCGGTCAAGAAAGCCGAAAAGCCGAAGAAAAAGACCGGCAAGAAGAAAGGCTGAGAGCATGGATTTCGGGCTGTCGGAGGAACAGAAGCTCATCGTCGAGACGACGCGCGCCTTCGTCGAGAACGAGCTTTACCCGCATGAGCGCGAGGTCGAGCGCACCGGCGTGCTGCGCCGCGACCTGATCGAGGAGATCAAGGTCAAGGCGATCGAGGCCGGGCTCTATGCCGCCAACATGCCGGCCGATGTCGGCGGTGCCGGCCTCGATACGGTGACCTGGCTGCTATACGAGAAGGAACTCGGCCGCGCCAATTATGCGCTGCACTGGACCTGCGTGGCGCGCCCCTCCAACATCCTCCTGGCCGGCACGCCCGAACAGCGCGAGAAATATCTGTTCCCCTGCATCCGTGGCGAGAAATGGGACTGCCTGGCGATGACCGAGCCGGGCGCCGGCTCCGATTTGCGTGGCATGAAGGCGACCGCCGTGCAGGATGGCGACGACTGGGTGCTGAACGGCACCAAGCATTTTATCTCCCACGCCGACCTCGCCGACTTCGCCATCGTGTTCATGGCTTCCGGCGAAGAGGATTCGCCGCGCGGAAAACGCAAGAAGATCACCGCCTTCTTCGTCGACAAGGGCACCAAGGGCTTTACGGTGCGCGACGGCTACCGCAACGTCTCGCATCGCGGCTACACCAACGCCATCCTCGAATTCGACGATTGCCGGCTACCCGGAGCCCAAGTGTTGGGCGAAGTCCACAAGGGGTTCGATGTCGCCAATTCCTGGCTCGGCGCCACCCGGCTGCAGGTCGGCGCCACCTGCCTCGGCCGCGCCGAGCGTGCGCTTGGCCATGCCGTCGAATACGCCGCGCAGCGCCAGCAGTTCGGCCAGCAGATCGGCAAGTTCCAGGGCGTGTCGTTCAAACTCGCCGACATGGCGACCGAACTGAAGGCCGCCGACCTGATGGTGTTTGAAGCCGGCTGGAAGTACGATCAGGGCACCGTCACCGACCAGGACATGGCCATGGCCAAGCTGAAGGCCACCGAAATGCTCGCATACGTCGCCGATGAAGCGATCCAGATCCATGGCGGCATGGGGCTGATGGACGATCTGCCGCTGGAGCGCATCTGGCGCGACGCGCGCGTCGAGCGCATCTGGGAAGGCACATCCGAGATCCAGCGCCACATCATTTCAAGGGCGCTGCTGCGCCCGTTCGGGGCATAACATATGCATAAACTGGAGCGTCTCCTGCGGCCTAAATCGATCGCCGTCTTCGGCGGTGCGCAGGCCGCAGCCGTCGTCGCGCAATCGATCAAGATGGGTTTTGCCGGCGAGATCTGGCCGGTGCATCCGACCAAGGACGAGGTTGCCGGTCGCAAGGCCTATCGTTCGGTGGCTGACCTGCCCGGCGCGCCGGATGCTGCCTTTGTCGGCGTCAACCGGCATTTGACCATCGAGGTGATCAAGGCGCTGGCCGAACGCGGCGCCGGCGGCGCCGTCTGCTTTGCCGCCGGCTTCCTCGAAACCGAGGCCTATGACGATGATGGCGAGCGGCTGCAGGCCGAGCTGGTCGCGGCGGCCGGCCAGATGCCGATCATCGGGCCGAATTGCTACGGCCTGATCAATTATGCCGACGGCGCGCTGCTGTGGCCCGACCAGCATGGCGGCATAAGACTGGCCGAGGGCGGCAAGGGCGTCGCCATCATCACCCAGTCCTCCAACATCGCCATCAACATGACCATGCAGAAGCGCGGCCTGCCGATCGCCTTCCTGATGACCGCCGGCAACCAGGCGCAGACCGGCCTGTCCGAAATGGCGCTCGGCCTGATCGAGGATGAGCGCGTCACGTCGCTCGGCCTGCACATCGAGGCCTTCGATTCGGTAGCCGGCTTCGAACGGCTGGCGGCACGAGCCCGCGAGCTGAAGAAGCCGATCATCGCCATGAAGGTCGGCCGTTCCGAACAGGCCAGGCAAGCGACTGTCTCGCATACCGCGTCGCTCGCCGGCTCGGACGCGGCCTCGGGTGCGTTCCTGCGGCGGCTCGGCATTGCGCGTGTCGATTCAATCCCCGCCTTCATCGAGGCGCTGAAGCTGCTGCACATCACCGGACCTTTGCCCGGCTATAGGCTGTCGTCGATGAGCTGCTCCGGCGGCGAGGCCTCCGTCATGGCCGACAGCGCCGAAGGCCGCTGGGTCAATTTCCCTGTGCTGACCGACAGCCATCGCGCCCATGTCAAATCGACGCTCGGGCCGCTGGTCGCGGTCGCCAATCCCTTGGACTATCACACCTTCATCTGGAACAACGAGCCGGCGATGACCGCCACCTTCACCGCCATGGTGTCGGGCGGTTTCGACCTCAACATGCTGGTGCTCGATTTTCCGCGACCCGACCGCTGCTCGGTCACCGACTGGTGGGCGACGTTGCGCGCTTTCGAATCGGCGCTCAAGACCAACAAGGCGCATGGTGCGATCGTCTCCTCGCTGCCGGAGAACCTGCCGGAGGAATACACCGCCGAACTGATGGCGCGCGGCATGGTGCCGTTGTTCGGCATTTCGGAAGCGATGGATGCAGCCGGCGCAGCAGCCTTCATCGGCTGGGCTTGGGCTGAACCGCAGGCGCAGCCGATCGACACGTCGGCCTCCGGTGCCCCCGGGGGCGACCACGTCGCGCCCGATGAGGCCGAGGCGAAGTCACGGCTGATCAAAGCCGGCCTGCCGGTGCCGAAGGGCGAGCGCGCCGCCAATGCCGTCGAGGCGGTGATTTCGTCCATGGCGCTCGGCTTTCCCGTCGCGTTGAAGGCGCTCGGCGTCACCCACAAATCCGAAGTTGGCGCTGTCAGGCTCAATCTCAGGGATGCCGAAACCGTCAGCACCGCAGCGCATGACCTGTTGCCGCTCGGCACCGGGCTCTATGTCGAGCGCATGGTGCGCGACGGTGTTGCCGAACTCATCGTCGGCTTCACCCGCGATCCGATGTTCGGCGCGGTGATGACGCTCGGCACTGGTGGCGTGCTGGTCGAGCTGTTGCGCGACAGCGTCACGCTGATGCTGCCGGCGACCCGCGACGATATCGAGGCGGCGCTGCGCGGCCTGAAACTGTTCCCGCTGCTCGAAGGCTATCGCGGCCGGCCGAAGGCCGATGTCGCGGCTGCCATCGATGCTATCTCTGGCATTGCCGCCTTCGTGCAGCAGAATGCCGGTGAGATCGAGGAACTCGACATCAACCCGCTGATCGTCTGTGCAGAGGGCAAGGGCGCCTGGATCGCCGACGCGCTGCTGGTGCTCGGAGAGAACAAGAATGTCTGACGTCATTTCGACCCGCCGCGAGGGCACCATCCTCGAAGTCACCCTCGACCGGCCCAAAGCCAACGCCATCGACCTGAAGACCTCGCGGCTGATGGGCGAGACCTTCAAGGCGTTCCGAGACGATCCGGAATTGCGCGTCGCCATCGTCAAGACCGCTGGCGACAAGTTCTTCTGCGCGGGCTGGGACCTCAAAGCAGCTGCCGGCGGCGATGCGGTCGACGGCGACTATGGCGTCGGCGGCTTTGCCGGCCTGCAGGAGCTGCGCGACCTCAACAAGCCGATCATCGCGTGCGTCAACGGCATGGCGGTCGGCGGCGGCTTCGAGCTGGCGCTGTCCTGCGACCTCATCTACGCCTCCGATCATTCCTCCTTCGCGCTGCCCGAGATCCGAGCCGGCACGCTGGCCGACGCGGCGACGATCAAGCTGCCGAAGCGCATCCCCTACCATGTCGCCATGGACCTTCTGCTCACCGGCCGCTGGATGGATGTCGCTGAAGCGCATCGCTGGGGCTTGGTCAACGAAGTGCTGCCCAAGGAAAAGCTGGAAGATCGCGTCTGGGAGATCGCCCGGCTGCTCGCAGGCGGCCCACCGCTGGTGTTTGCCGCGATCAAGGAGACGGCGCGCGTGGCCGAGGCGCTGACCTTCCAGGACGCCATGAACAAGGTGACCCGCCGGCAATTGCCGACGGTCGATGCGCTCTATGGCTCCGAGGACAATATGGAGGGTTTTCGGGCTTTTGCGGAGAAGCGTGAGCCGGTGTGGAAGGGGAAGTAAGGATTGTTGCCGAAATGACGGCGCTTACCCCCCTCTGTCCTGCCGGACATCTCCCCCTCAAGGGAGGAGATTGGCAGCTTCGATCTCTGCACTCTTCTTGCGACGCAGAAGGTTGGCGAAAGCCTTCGCAACATCCGATCTCCCCCCTTGAGGGGGAGATGTCCGGCAGGACAGAGGGGGGCGCCCAGGCTCAGCCTTGGCCGCCTCTCCAGCACCCATGACCGACTACATCAAGCTCATCGACGCCGAGACCTGGGCCTTCATCGAGCGCACCAATTCCTATTACCCGCCCGATACGATCGACTACACGATCGCGCAGCAGCGCGAGATTTACGACCGCATGTGCCGGGAATTCTTTGCCGGCTACCCCGAGGGCGTCGCTGTCGAAACCTCCGCCATTGCAACGCCGACGCATGACATCCCGATCCGCATCTACCGAAGCACACTTCAGGCAGCCGTGACGGTGCTCTATGTCCATGGCGGTGGCTTCATCCTTGGTGGGCTGGACAGCCACGACGATGTTTGCGCGGAGCTGTGCTCGCGCACAGGCTATGAGGTGGTCTCCGTAGATTACCGGCTGGCGCCGGAACATTTGCATCCAGCCGCCTTCGACGATGCCATGAGCGCCTTCGAATGGGCCGCCGCCAATCGCGATCATCCTATCGTGCTCTGCGGCGACAGCGCCGGCGGCAATCTCTGCGCCGCCGTCAGTCACGCCACGCGCGGCCATTCGAAAAGGCCGGTCGGCCAGGTGCTGATCTATCCCGGCCTCGGCGGAAACCGCTCGAAAGGCTCCTATGTCAAGCACGCCGAAGCGCCGATGCTGACCGTGCGCGATCTCGAATTCTACAAGCACATTCGCACTGGAGGGCAAGACCGTAGCGGCGATGCGACGCTGGGCCCGCTTGCCGACACCGATTTCTCCAACTTGCCGCCGACAGTGCTGATCACCGCCGAATGCGACCCGCTGTCATCGGATGGCGAGACCTATCGCGACCTGATCATCACGGCAGGTGGCCACGCGACGTGGTTCGAGGAGCCGGGATTGGTGCACGGCTATCTCAGAGCCCGGCACACGGTTGGCCGCGCCCGCACCAGCTTCACCCGGATCGTCGGTGCGGTGACCGCGCTTGGACAGGGCGGCTGGCGCTGGTGATCGCGGCCAAACTCTGAGGACCAAGTGGCGCCCCATCACGCCACCGAGGCAGCCGCTGCCCGGCCGGCGCTGCGGCCGGAAAAGATGCAGCCGCCGAGGAAGGTGCCTTCGAGCGCCGCATAGCCATGCACGCCGCCGCCGCCGAAACCGGCGGCTTCGCCGACGGCATAGAGCCCGGCGACCGGCTGCCCATCTGCCCCCAGCACGCGGCTGTCGAGATCGGTCTGCAGGCCGCCCAGCGTCTTGCGGGTCAGGATGTTGAGCCGCACCGCGATCAGCGGGCCATTTGCCGGATCGAGCATCTTGTGCGGCTTGGCCGTGCGGATCAGCCGGTCGCCGAGATAGGCGCGCGCGCCGCGCAGAGCGGTGATCTGCATATCCTTGGAGAACGGGTTGTCGAGCTGCCTATCGCGGGCGTGGATCTCGCGCTCGACTTGAGCCACCTCAAGCAGCGCCTCGCCGCCGGCCAGCGCGTTCATGCGCGCGACCAGCGCCGGCAAATCGGCCTCGACGATGAAGTCCTCGCCCTTTTCCATGAACGCCTTGACGGGGCCCGGAATGCCCGATGTGGCGCGGCCGAGCACCTGGCGCCAGCTCTTGCCGGTCAGATCGGGGTTCTGCTCGGAGCCCGACAGCGCGAACTCCTTCTGGATGATCTTCTTGGTCAGGATGAACCAGGAATAGTCGAAGCCGGTGCTCATGATGTGGGAGAGCGTGCCCAGAGTGTCGAAGCCGGGATAGAGCGGCACCGGCAGGCGCTTGCCGCGCGCATCGAGCCACAGCGATGATGGGCCGGGCAGGATGCGTATCGCATGGTCGGTCCAGATCGGCGCCCAGTTCTTGATGCCCTCGACATAGTGCCACATGCGGTCGCGGTTGATGATCGAACCGCCGGCCTGTTCCGTGATCGCCAGCATGCGGCCGTCGACGTGATCGGGCACGCCGGTGATCATGCGCTTGGGCGCCGCGCCCAGCCGCTGCGGCCAGTTTTCCCGCACAAGCTGATGGTTGGCGCCGATGCCGCCGGAAGCGACGATCACGGCTTGCGCGCGAAGCTCGAAATCTCCTGATATTTCGCGCGAACTCTTGTGGCCGCGCTCGGCGGTACTCGGTTGCAGGATGTCGCCGCGCACCCCGTCGACAGTCGCACCCGTGCGGGTCAATTCATCGACCCGATGGCGGAATTTGAAACTGATCAGTCCGCGCTTCTGCGCCTCGCGCACGCGCTGTACGAAGGGGTCGAGAACGCCGGGGCCCGTGCCCCAGGTGATGTGGAAGCGCGGCACCGAATTGCCGTGGCCGATGGCATTGCCGCCGCCTCGCTCGGCCCAGCCGACCACGGGAAAGAATTTCAGGCCGCACTGTATCAGCCAGGAGCGTTTTTCGCCGGCGGCAAAGCCGACATAGGCTTCCGCCCATTTGCGCGGCCAGAAATCCTCGGGCCGATCGAAAGCCGCGGTGCCGAGCCAGTCTTCCAGCGCCAGGTCATGCGAATCGCGGATGCGCATGCGCCGCTGCTCGGGCGAATCGACGAGGAAAAGGCCGCCGAACGACCAGAATGCCTGGCCGCCGAGCGACTGCTCCGGCTCCTGGTCGACGATGATGATTTTCTTGCCGGCCTCGGCGAGCTCGGCGGCGGCAACCAGCCCTGCAAGGCCGGCGCCGACAATGATCACGTCCGCATCGTCAGCCATTTTTCCTCCCAGAATTAGCCGGCTATTTCAATGCAAGGAATTCAGACGGTCTCCCAGCCTTCTTTGCCGCCGGCGCGGAAGATGGCGTCGATGACTTTCTGATTGAGCACCGATTCCTCCAGCGTGAAGACGCGCTCCTTGCCGCCCTGTGCCGCGCGCGCGAAGGTCTCGACTTCCAGCCGGTACTGCTGCGTGCCGGGAAAGCGGAAAACCTGCGCCTCGGTGTGGTTCTGGTTGTGCAGTTCGACGCGGTGGTGGTCGTAGAGCCCGGCATTGAAAGGCGAGAACAACTCGATGAAACCCTTCTCGCCGTGGAACACCATCACCTGGCGCGCCGCCATCTGAGTCGACAGATAGAACGACAGCTCGAAGTCACCGAAATCGGCACGGATCGAGGAGTAGATGTCGGTGCCGAATGTCTTGTCGCGCTCGATCGTCGCCTGCACGCGCAGCGGCTCCTTGCTGGTGGAAAAGCGCGTCGACACGGTCGGGTAAACGCCGATGTCGGGCAGCGCGCCGCCGCCGAGGTCGAGCTGGTTGCGCATGTTGCTGGGGTCGACGTTGTAGTAGGAGAACGCGCCCTGCACATGGCGCAGCCGGCCGATGGCGCCGCTGGCGATGAGCTCGCGCACCTTGATCCATTGCGGGTGGTAGATGACCATGAAGGCTTCGCAGACCAGCACCTTTTTCTGGTCGCGCAGCTTGATCAGCGGCAGGATGTCCTTGGCGTCGAGCGCCAGCGGCTTTTCGACCAGCACATGCTTGCCGGCTTCGATGGCCTTGGCCGCCCACTCGACATGCTGCGAGGTCGGCAGCGGGATGTAGACGCCGTCGACCTCATTGGAGGCAAGCAGTTCCTCATAGGAGCCGAAGGCATGCCGCGCACCGAAGCGATCGGCCAGCGCCTTGGCCTTCGACAGATCGCGGCTGGCGATCGCCGACAGCACGCTATTCTCCGCCTCGACCATCGCCGGCAACAAATGCTCGCGGCCGATCTTGGCCGTCGACAACACACCCCATCGGAACATCAGGCTTCTCCATCACGATTACAGGCGACGAGGTTTGCCCGAAATCGCCGGAAAAGCCAATGACGAGGTCAGCCCCTTTTGCCGGTCAGCGTCATGTCGAAGTCGACGATGTTGGAATAGATCGGCGTGCCTACATCCATGCCGTAGCGCGACCTCAGCACCTTGCCGGTGACATGGAATTTGATCATGCCGGCCTTGAGACCGCCGAGCTCGGCCGTGAATTTTTCCGGGAACGTCTTGCCGCGCGCCGTCAGCCGGCCGCTGACGAGAGCCGTGGTGTCGCTGGTTCGGGTCACGCTGGTAGAGCGGAACTGGATTTCCGGGCTGTTGGCGGCATCAAACACCGCGTCGGAGCGCAGGAAGGCATCGATACGGCCCTGGCCGGTGCCGACGCTTTCGGGAAAAATGGTGAAATTGACAGCTGAGCGCCCGACATCGCTGTTGTCGATGCGGATCGAGCCCTTGAAGCGGGCGAAGGTGCCATTGAGGCCGCCGCCGCCGACCTTGCCGATGGAGAAGCGGATGCTGGAGCTGGCCGGGCTGATCGAATAGCTGCCGGCGGCGTCACCCAGCGCGACGGCCGCAGAAACAGGCATGGCAAGGCAAGCGGCGACCGCCGCAAATCCGAGGATGCGCGTGTACATGGGGATGTTCCTTGTTGGAGGCAGCGCATTTCTTGCGCCCTCACTCCATGAACGAATGAACCGCTCGCTCTATTCCGAATTTGACGAAGGCGTGACCATGCGCGTGAGCACGCCATCCCTGAGCTGGAAATGATGCCGCAGCGCCGCCGCGACGTGGAGAGCCACAAGCGTCATGCCGGCATAGGCGAGATACCAATGTGCAGCCGCCCAGAAGCTCTCGGCACCATCCGATTCGGCCAGCGGCAGGTTCGGCATGACGAACAGGTTGAACGGCAGGCTGGGGATCTCCAGCATCGAGACCGACACCAGCGCCCAGCCGGACAAGGGCAAGGCAAGCTGAAACGCGTAGAGCGCAAGATGGGCCAACGGTGCTGCTCGACGCTCCAGGGTTCCGACCGAGCGCGGCAGCGCCGGCGTTGCATTGCCAAGACGCCAAGCGATGCGCAGCAACACAAGCCCGAGCAGCAGGAAGCCGAAAGATTTGTGCAGTTGGATCAGCTCGAAGGCGGTGCGCTGGCTGGTCAACCGCACCATGACGAAGCCGAGCCCGAACTGGCCGATGAAAATGAGCGCAATCAGCCAGTGGAGAAGGATCGCGCCCCAGCCATAGCGGGTGGCGCTGTTGGTGATCGATGTTTGCATGGGGAGTGAACGAATGTTGGTTCGGCTTTCTTCCAGCGCGCTTCACCCTCCCCCTTGTGGGGGAGGGTCGCGCAGCAAATGCCGCGAAGCGGATTTTGCGAAGCGGGGTGGGGTCTCGTAGGGCGCTACCCACCCCGTCCCTCAGCCGACCTACCGGGGCGAGCCGCCGATCTCGCCCGTCCTTCGGACTCCCATCAGGGCCCTCCGGAGGGAGACGAAAGGCGCGAGTTCGCCGAGCCTGGCTCCCTTCCTCTCCCTCCGGAGGGGGAGAGGAAGGCGCGAGCTTATCACAGCCGGTGCCCTTCCTCTCCCTCCGGAGGGCCACAAGGGGAGGGGCGAGCCCGCTCTATCCACTCACCTTGAAGAAATCGACAAACGCCCGGAGCGCCGGGCGCATTTGCCGGCGGCTCGGATAATAGACGAAGAAGCCGTCGAAGGAGGGGCACCAGTCCTCCAGCACACGGATCAGCCTGCCGTCGGCGAGCGGCGCGCGGACATAATCCTCAAAGACGAAGGCGAGCCCAGCGCCGTCGATGGCCGCCTGGGCGATCAAATGGTCCTCGTCGAGGATCAGCGGTCCCTCCACCGCCATCTCGATCGCCTCGCGGCCTTTCTCGAACTCCCAGCGGTAGAGGATGCCGCTGGAGAAGCGGAAGCGGATGCAGCGGTGGTCAGCCAGGTCGCGCGGGTGACGCGGCTTGGGGTTGACCTCGAAATAGACCGGGGCGCCGACCACCGCGCCGCGAAGGTCCGGCCCGATGCGCACCGCGATCATGTCGCGCTGCAGGCTCTCGCCTAACCTGACGCCAGCATCGAAGCCCCCTTCCACCACGTCGGTGAAACGGTCCTCGATGACGATCTCCAGCACGATATCGGGATAGGTCGACGCAAAGGCGCCCAACCGTGGCGTCAGCGCCAAATGGGCTGCGGTGCGCGGCACGGTCAGGCGCAGATTGCCGGCCGGCCGGTCGCGCGTCTCGATTGCCGTCTCCAGCGCCAGATCGATCTCCGACAGCGCCGGTCGCAGCCGTTCCAGCAACTGCGCACCTTCTTCGGTCGGCGCGACGCTGCGTGTGCTGCGCGCCAGCAGCCGAACGCCAAGCCGCGCCTCTAGGCTGGACACCGCATGGCTGACCGCCGAAGGCGCGATGGCCAATTCCCTGGCCGCGCCGCGAAAGCTGCCGCATTGGGCAACGGTTGCCAGCACGGCCAGTTGGGAAAGATGCGCGCGATTCATTGATCTATCTTTTAGAACAGCCCGTGCAAATGAGAGCCGATTATCGAACACAAGGCAAGGCGCTATTTCTGCCGCATCGCAACAAGGAGACGCGTTATGCAAACCCGCAAGCTAGGAACTGAATTGAACGTCTATCCCGTCGGCCTCGGCTGCATGGGCATGAGCTTCGCCTATGGCGGCCAGGCGGAAGCCGACGCAATCGCCACGCTGCACCGCGCCATCGATATCGGCGTCAATTTCTTCGACACGGCGGAGGTCTATGGCCCGTTCGAGAACGAGATCCTGCTCGGCAAAGCGCTGAAGTCCGCGCGTGACAAGGTGACGATCGCGACAAAATTCGGCTTCAGGATTTTGGAGGAAGGTACAGGCCTCGACCGCATGGCCGGCGTCGACAGCCGCCCCGAGCACCTCAAGGCGGTCGCCGAGGCGTCGCTGAAGCGGCTCGGCACGGATGTGATCGACCTCTACTACCAGCACCGTGTCGACCCCAACGTGCCGATCGAGGACACGGTCGGTGCCATGGCCGAGCTGGTGCGCGAGGGCAAGGTGCGCGCGCTCGGCCTGTCGGAGGCGAGTGCGGCGACCATCCGCCGGGCCCATGCCGTGCATCCAATTGCTGCCGTGCAGAGCGAATATTCGCTCTGGAGCCGCGACCCGGAAGACGAGGTGTTCGCCGTCTGCCGCGAACTCGGCATCGGTTTTGTTCCCTACAGCCCGCTCGGCCGTGGCCTGCTGACCGGCACGATCGCCAAGCCCGAGGCGCTGAGCGACGACGACTGGCGCCGGACCTTGCCGCGCTTCCAGGCCGAGGCGATGGAAGCCAACGCCGCTGTCATCGCGACGCTGGAAAAGCTGGCAGCTGAAAAGGGGGTAACTTCGGCCCAACTGGCGCTGGCCTGGGTGCTGCACCAGGGCGATTTCATCGTGCCGATCCCCGGCGCGAGAAGGATACGCCATCTGGAGCAGAATGCGGCGGCTGCCGGGATCGCGCTGAGTGCGGTCGAGGTGCAGGCGATTGGTGACGCTCTGTCGCCCGACAAGGTGGTCGGTAGGCGCTATGCGGAGAAGGAGCTGACGCTGGTCAATGGTTGAAAACTGGTGAGTAATCGGAAGGGGCGCCGCGCGCCCCTTTTTCGTACGCAGCGCGGTGCAGAAGGTGGGGACGCTGACGTGAAGCGCCCCCCCCTCTGCCCTGCCGACATTTTTACCAAGGCTCGACACTAATCTCCGGCCAATTCTCCCTTGCACGCTTACCCTTCGCCTCATGCGTGCGCTGATTGTCCATCACCCGGTTCGGCGTGATGCGAAACGAGAAAATGTCGTCAAGACCAAACGGTGCCACGATCTCGAGCTGCCCGTCAGCGTCGTATCGAACCCCGACGGCGTGCGTCTTCGAGGCAAAATGGCTGACGGATTCGCTGGCGCTCGAATAGCGCGGGCACGGCCGTCCGAACTTCTGCGGATACCACAGATGCACCCGCGCCTGGTTGCGCACCTCGACCGGCAACGCCAGCCCCTCGAAATGCTTCTCCGCCCGGCGGATCACCGCGTCCTCGGCCTCATAGGACAGGTCACTGTCATCGAAGTAGAAAAGATCAACATCCTTGATGCCGTAGCCCGACGGTTTGCCGGTCAGGTGGTTCCAGATGCTGTTGTAGAGAGCGCCGGATACCACCAGCCAGTCCGGCAGGTCGAGCGTGCAAGCCCGCGCCACCGCGTCGCGTAACAGCGGGTCGGCAGACACGATGGCGAGAAACGCCGCGCGCTGTTCTTCAAGGGGAAGGCCGGAATACCGCAGATGGTCCATCGCCCTTTGGAGGGCGATTCGCCATCTGCTCGCAAGTTTTTTAGCCCCGCAGAACGCCCCCGGTCTGCTTGCCGACATTCTCGATGATGCGCTTGGCCAGTGCCTCGAAATCCTCGTCGGTGAGCGTCTTTTCGACCGGCTGGATCGACACTTCGATGGCAATCGATTTTTTGCCCTCGCCCAGCGAAGCGCCTTCGAAAATATCGAAGACCGAGACGGCGGTGATGAGCTTCTTGTCGGCGGCGAGCGCTGCGCGCACCAGCGTGCCGGCCTCGACCGACTTGTCGACGACGAAAGCGAAATCGCGCTTGACCGCCTGGAAGGGCGACAGTTCCAGTTTCGGCTTGGTTTTCGTCGGCTTGGCCTTCGGTTCAGGCACGCCATCGACGAAGACTTCAAAGCCGCACAGCGGGCCGGAAACATCGAGGCCCTCCAGCGTCTTCGGATGGAATTCACCGAAAGTGCCGAGTACGGTTTTCGGGCCGAGCTTGATCGTGCCGGAACGGCCGGGATGATACCAGGCCGGGCCGCCGGCCTCGATCTGCAGCCGGTCGACAGGCGCACCGCAGGCTTCAAGTGCGGCGATCGCATCGGCCTTGGCGTCGAACACGCCGACTGGACCGGAATTGCCGGCCCAGTTGCGGCCGGAACCGTCGAGCTTGGCGGTGCCGCGGCGCACGCCGGCGGCGACGCGCCGCTGCTGGTCGGCGCCGTCGCCCTCATAGGTACCCGACACTTCGAACAGCGCCACGTCGCCAATACCCTTGTCGGCATTGCGCTGGGCAGCCGCGATCAGCCCCGGCAGCAGTGAGGGCCGCATGTCGGACATGTCGGCGGCGATCGGGTTGGCGAGCTTCAGCGCGGTCTGGCCGCCGCCGAACAGCTCGGCGTGCTTGGCCGGAATGAACGACCAGGTAACGGCTTCCATCATGCCGCGCACGGCAAGCGCGCGCTTGGCCGTGCGGGTACGGACCTGCAGCGTGGTGAGGATCTTTGCATTGACCGCGTCATGCGCACCGAGCGGCTGCGGCGCGATGTTGTCGACACCGTGGATGCGCATGACCTCCTCGACCAGGTCTGCCTTGCCATCGACGTCGGGGCGCCAGGACGGTACGGCGACATCGACGACATCGCCCGAGCCCTCCGGCTTGAAGCCGAGGCGCGACAGGATGTCGAGGCTTTTCGCGCTGGGAACCTCGATGCCGGTCAGCCGCTTCACTTCCGAAAGCGGGAAGGAAACGATCTTCGGCGTGTGACCGGCATAACCGACGACCTCCATTTCGGTCGGCGTGCCGCCGCAGAAATCGAGCACCAGTTTCGTTGCCAGTTCGACGCCCGGAACCATGAATTCGGGGTCGACGCCGCGCTCGAAGCGGTAGCGCGCATCGGTGATGATGCCGAGCGTGCGGCCGGTGCGCGCCGTGGTGATCGGATCCCAAAGGGCGGATTCGATCAGCACATCTGAGGTGTTCTCGTCGCAGCCCGAATGCTCGCCGCCCATGACGCCGGCGATCGACTCGACGCCGTTGTCATCTGCGATGACGCACATTTCCGGCGTCAGCGTGTATTCGCGGCCGTCGAGCGCCTGCACCTTTTCACCATCGCGCGCGCGGCGCACGACGAGATTGCCGGCAACCTTGCTGGCGTCGAACACATGCAGCGGGCGGCCGCGGTCGAAGGTGACGTAGTTGGTGATGTCGACCAGTGCGCTGATGGGTCTCAGCCCAATGGCGATCAGCCGCTGCTGCAGCCATTTTGGCGAGGCTCCATTCTTGACGCCCTTGACCAAGTTGAGCGCGAAGCCGGGGCAAAGCTCCGGCGCTTCGATCGTCACCTTGATCGGACACATGCCATTGCCGACATGCGGCATGATGGCGCCGCCGACGAGGCGGCCAAGCCCGCTCGCCGCCAGATCCCTGGCGATGCCGTAGACGCTGGTGGCATCCGGCCGGTTCGGCGTCAAGTTGATCTCGATGACCGGATCGTCGATGTGCGCATAGGCGGCGAAGCTGGTGCCGACCGGCGCATCCTCAGGCAGGTCGATGATGCCATTGTGTTCGTCGGACAGCTCCAGCTCGCGCTCGGAACACATCATGCCGTGGCTTTCGACGCCCCTGATCTTGCCGACCGTCAGCGTTACGTCGATGCCGGGCACATAGGTGCCGGGCGCGGCAAAGGCGCCGATCAGGCCCGCGCGAGCGTTTGGCGCGCCGCAAACGACCTGCACCGGAGGCTTGCCGTCGCCGGTGTCGACGGTCAGCACGCGCAGCCGGTCGGCATCGGGATGCTGAACGGCCGTCAGCACCCTGGCGATGACGAATGGTTTCAGGCTCGACTTGTCGTCGACATGCTCGACTTCGAGACCGATCGAAGTCAGCCGCTCGACGATCTCGTCGAGCGTGGCGTCGGTCTCGAGGTGGTCCTTGAGCCAGGAGAGGGTGAATTTCATGGGACTGTTCCGTCTGGTCTTTTGACGCTTGATTTCAGATGTCTCGGCAGGTCGTCGGACATATGCAGGAAGGCAAGCTGCTCGCCGATATAGGCATGCAGCGTCGGCTGGAAATCGGCCGGCATGTCCATGGCGCCGAGCATGAAGTAGATGTCTTCTTCCAGCCGCTCGTCGACATAGGCGATGGGTGAGCCGCAGGTGCCGCAGAAAGAGCGCGTCACCGGGCCGTTCTCATACATCTTCAGCGCCTTGCCGGTGAACGCGACCTGATCGACCAGGAAGCCGACAAAGGCCGACACCGGCGCGCCGCTGGCCCGCCGGCAATCGCCGCAATGGCAGTAGCTGACGTGATGCGGTTCGGCAGAGGCCTCGAACCGCACGGCGCCGCAGCGGCAGCCGCCGGCATAGGGGGCTGTCATGCGCTCAGGCCTCCGAACAAAGTCGGCATGTCGAGCGGCCGGAAGCCGTAATGCGACAGCCAGCGCACGTCTGCATCGAAGAAGGCGCGCAGGTCCGGCATGCCGTATTTCAGCATGGCGATGCGGTCGATGCCCATGCCCCAGGCAAAACCCTGATATTCGTCCGGATCGAGACCGCCATGGCGCAGCACGTTGGGATGCACCATGCCACAGCCGAGGATCTCCATCCAATCGGAGCCTTCGCCGAAGCGCACTTCGCCGGGCCGCGAGCGATCGCACTGGATGTCAACCTCGAGGCTTGGCTCGGTGAACGGGAAGAAGGACGGCCGGAAGCGCATCTTGACCTGCGGCACCTCGAAGAAGGCCTTGCAGAACTCCTCCAGCACCCATTTCATGTTGGCAACGTTGGCCGTCTTGTCGATCACCAGCCCCTCGACCTGATGGAACATCGGCGAGTGGGTGGCGTCCGAATCCTGCCGGTACGTCTTGCCAGGAATGACGATGCGGATCGGCGGCTTCTTCGTTTCCATGGTGCGGATCTGCACCGGCGAAGTGTGCGTGCGCAAAAGCTTGCGCTCGCCCTTCTCGTCCGGTTGGAAGAAGAAGGTGTCGTGCATCTCGCGCGCCGGATGGCCTTCGGGGAAATTCAGCGCGGTGAAATTGTAATAGTCGGTCTCGATGTCGGGACCTTCCGCGATGGAAAACCCGAGGTCGCCGAAGATCGCGGCAATCTCGTCGATGACCTGGCTGATCGGATGGATACGGCCGCGCTCGGCCGGCGACTGCCGCACCGGCAGCGTCACGTCGACCTTTTCGGCGGCGAGGCGGGCGGTGATCGCCACATCCTTGAGCTCAGCCTTGCGGGCAGTCAGCGCGTCGGTGACGCGGTTCTTGAGGCCGTTGATGGCTGGGCCTTTGATCTGGCGCTCCTCGGCGGTCATGGCGCCAAGTGTCTTCAGCATCTCGGACACGCTGCCCTTCTTACCGAAAGCAGCGATGCGCACGGCCTCGATGGCCGGCTCATCGGCGGCCGAGGCGATCTCGGCCAGAAGTGAGTTTTCAAGCGTATCCAGGCCAGTGGTTGCGTCGTTCACGGTCAAACTCGCTGCGTTGGGAGGTCGGCCTCAAAGTGAAAGTCACTTCTAAAGTGAAATCACTCCAAGGATCAGGCAAAAGAAAAACCCGCGCCAGCCGTGCCAGCGCGGGTTCCCCAAATCAGAATTGCGAATGCTTGGGAAGCGCTGGTCTTAGGCGACAGCGCTTTCAAAAGCGTTCGGCGTGGTGTTCTTCAGATATTCGAGCGCCACCTTGGCCTTGGCGACCAGGGCCGCGAAAGCCTGCGGCTCGTGGATGGCCATGTCCGACAGGATCTTGCGATCGATCTCGATGCCCGACTTGTTGAGGCCGTCGATGAAGCGGCCATAGGTCAGGCCATGCTCGTGGGTCGCGGCGTTGATACGCTGGATCCACAGCGCGCGGAAGGAGCGCTTGCGGTTCTTGCGGTCGCGGTAAGCGTATTGCAGCGACTTTTCCACCGCCTGCTTGGCGATGCGGATGGTGTTCTTGCGGCGGCCGTAGAAGCCTTTCGCGGCTTTCAGGACCTTCTTGTGCTTGGCGTGCGAAGTGACGCCTCTTTTTACGCGTGCCATGTCATGATCTCCTTAAAAGCAATTCCAGGAAAAGTGCCTTGCGGTTTTCCGTTCGGAATTGCGTAAAACAAATGCGTGTCCGGACCGAATGCCTTAGAGGCCGTTCGGCAGAAAATTCTTGATGACCTTCTTGCCATCCGGTTCAGCCAGAACCATCGTGCCGCGGGCATTTCGAATGAACTTGTTGGAACGCTTGATCATGCCGTGACGCTTGCCGGCCGCAGCCGACAGGACTTTACCCGTACCTGTGATCTTGAACCGCTTCTTGGCGGCCGATTTGGTCTTCATCTTGGGCATTTTGCTACTCCGTATTGTTGGCGCACTATCGCGCTTCTTGTTCGCTTCAGGCCGACCAAAGCCCGAAAAGCAAATGAAACCGCCACGGCATGCCCTGCCGGGCGGTTTTCTTGAACGGCGGTGCTATACGTCAAAGACGGCCCGCGCGCAACACCTGTGGAGATGCGGCGCTGTGTCCTCGTCAGGGCAGCGTGAACCAGACCGGCAACATGCCTGACAGCTGGGCGCCGTCGATCAATTCGAAGGCCGGCAGCGCGATCAGAAACACCAGGCCGTCGAGCAGCGTGGTCAACAGCAGGCGCGGCTTGAAGTTTCCGGTATCGCCCTCCTGGTAGAGCGACAGTTTTGGGAAGAAGCGCGGCACCCGCGCCAGATAGGCCTGATACGGCGCGCCGAGCGCTTCCTTGAGGAACTTCTCCTCGCGCAGGATGACGATATGGAACGCCCCCGCGCACAAAAGCCCGAAGAGGATGATACCGGAGAACGAACCGATCTGCGCGCCGACACCGGCTGCGGCTACGGTCGAGAACACATAGAGCGGGTTGCGGGTGATCGAGTAAGGCCCGCCAGTCACCACCTCGGACGATTTGCGCCCGCCTATGTAGAGTGTCGCCCAAAGGCGGCCCACGATGCCGAGGAAAATCAGCAGCACGCCGAACATTTCGATCGTCTCGTGCACGGCTGTGTCGGGCGGAAACGTCGATTGGCCAAATAGCAATGCTGCAAACAGCACGACCACGAGAACGGCAAGCACTATCCGGCGCATATGCTGGTAATTGCCCAGCCCGTGTTTGAAGTCCACGTCCGAAACCTTGACTTCATCGACCATAGTGAATCCGATCGTCAGGAATTTTGCCGGCGATCGCAGCGTCTGAACAAGAAGAAGGCGTCCCGCCGATCGCCGGGACGCCTTGCGATGTGATTCAGGCGGATTTAAGCGCGATGGCCAAGCCTGACGTCATCGTGATCCTAGATACGCGCCGATGCAGATCTTAGCGCGGCGACAGCACCATCATCATCTGGCGGCCTTCGAGCTTCGGTTCCGCTTCGACCTTGGCAATCGTCGCCACTTCCTCGCGGACCTTGTTCAGAAGCTGCATGCCGAGTTCCATATGCGCCATCTCGCGGCCACGGAAGCGCAGCGTCAGCTTGACCTTGTCGCCTTCCTCGAAGAAGCGGCGAACCGCCTTCATCTTGGTCTCGTAGTCATGGCTGTCGATGTTCGGGCGCATCTTGATCTCCTTGATCTCGATGACCTTCTGGTTCTTGCGCGCCTCGGCCGCCTTCTTCTGGTTGGCGTATTTCAACTTGCCGAGATCAAGGATCTTGACGACGGGGGGCACCGCGTTGGGCGATATCTCGACGAGATCGAGCCCGGCCTCTTCGGCCAGCAGCAATGCGTCGTTGATGGAAACATCGCCGCGGTTCTGGCCTTCGGCGTCGATAAGCTGGACCCGGGGAACCCGGATGTCACGGTTGGAGCGCGGGCCATCCTTGGTCGGCGCCGCTGCTTTGAAAGGTCTGCGAATGGTCGTGGTCTCCTTGGCCGTTTCGTTCAGGATTTGTCAGTGTTGATGCATGGACGCGCCAATGTGGTGAGCGCGCGGGCGGAGTCAATAGCACAGCATTGACAGAAAATCACCCTGATCGCTGCCCTGCACCAAACAAAGAACATAGTGAGCACTTTTCGCCACGCCACCGACCGTGCCACAAGAATCCCGCGCCAGAAGAGGGCCTGAGGAAAAAGCCATGACCGCAACGCCCCCCGTCTTTATGGATGTCGACGGATCGCGCATCGCGGTGCGCCATACTGCTGGCTCTGCGCCCGGCATCGTCTGGCTCGGCGGCTACAAGTCGGACATGCTGGGCGCGAAGGCGCAGACGCTGTCGGACTGGGCGGCAAAAGAAGGCCGCGCCTTTCTGCGCCACGATTATTCCGGCCATGGCGAATCCGGCGGCGCCTTTGCCGACGGCACGATTTCGACATGGCTTGCACAAAGCCTTGCCGTGTTCCGGCATTTCACCAAGGGCAAACAGATCCTGGTCGGCTCCTCGATGGGCGCCTGGATCGCGCTGCGCATGGTGCAGGAATTGCGCAAGGCTGATGACAGCAACGTCGCCGGCCTGGTGCTGCTGGCGCCGGCACCGGATTTTACCGCTGAACTGATCGAGCCGGTGCTGACCAAGGCGCAGAAGCGCGATCTCGCCAAAAAAGGTTTCTTCGAAGAGCCGTCGGACTATTCCACGGAACCCTACATCTACACCCGCGCCCTGATCGAGGACGGGCGCGACAACCTGACAATGGCAGGCCCGATCGACACCCATTGCCCGGTGCATATCCTGCAGGGCCTGGCCGATGCGGATGTGCCGGCAAGCCATGCACTGAAGCTGGTCAGCCTGCTGCCCGCCGACGACGTGACCCTGTCGCTGATCCCTGACGGCGACCATCGCCTGTCGCGACCGCAGGATCTCGACATGCTGGTGCGGGCCGTCGATGCGATGGCGCAGAGGGGACACTGATGCGCCTTTCCATTCCGATATCCGCCTTCGTCGCGGCGATCGTCGGCTTCGGCGGCACGCTGGCCATCGTCATCGCAGCCGCCAACGCAGTCGGCGCGACGCAGATCGAGACGGCAAGCTGGGTGACGACGATCTGCCTGGCCATGGCGATCGAGAGCCTGTGGCTGTCATGGCGCACGAAAATGCCAGTCATCACCGCCTGGTCGACGCCGGGCCTGGCGCTGATCGCGGCATCGAGCGGCTTTTCGATGGGTGAGGCCGTCGCTGCCTTCATCGTCACCGGCGTCCTTCTGATCGCCACCGGGCTGTTTCGGCCCCTGACGAAGCTGATCTCGAGAATACCGCCTTCCGTCGCCTCGGGCATGCTGGCCGGTATCGTCGTCACCTTCGCGCTCAATGCGGTGAAGACCATTCCCATCGACCCGTGGCTGATCCTGCCGCTGATTGCAGCCTTCTTCGTCATCCGGCTGTTCAACCCGGCGCTGTCGGTGCTGGCGGTGCTGATCGGCGGTGGCCTTGCCGCTTTCCTCACCGGCCGTGTCGGCGGCCTGCCGACACCCGAACTGTCGACGCTGACGCTGATTGCGCCTGATTTCACCGCCAAGGCGGTGATCGGGCTGGCACTGCCGCTCTATCTCGTCACCATGGCTTCGCAGAACCTGTCCGGCCTCGCCGTGCTGCGCGCCGCCGGCTACCATCCGGAGCCCGGCCCGCTGATCGGCGTCACCGGCCTGTTTTCGCTGCTGTCGGCGCCGTTCGGCGGCTCGACCACCAATCTGGCGGCGATCTCGGCGGCGATCTGCACCGGGCCGGACGTCCACCCCGACCCCGCCGAGCGCTGGAAGACCGGGCCGTTCTATGCGCTCGCCTATCTCATCTTTGCGATTTTCGGCGCTTCGCTGGTGGCGATCTTCGCGGTGCTGCCACAGAGCCTGATCGTACTGGTGGCGGGCCTGGCGCTGATGGCGTCGCTCGCCAACGCGCTTTCTATCGCGCTGAAGGAAGAGGCGGATCGCATGGCCGCCACCGTCACCTTTGTCGTCACCGCGTCGGGTCTGACGCTGTTCGGCGTTGGCGCCGCATTCTGGGGCCTGATTGCCGGGCTGGTCGTGCTTTTCCTCGATATGATCAAAAAGCGATAAACATTTCAGATGCTTGTCCGGATTTGGCGGACATTGTCTTGAATCGCCGTTTTTCTCTTCCCATTTCGATTCCACGCAGCCGGGTTTGGCTGTCTCCAACCGAAGGAATGGGAGAAAATGAACACATCCGCATTGATCCGTCCGGCCTGGACGCCGGCAACCATCGCGTTGATGGTTGTGGGTTTCATGGTGTTCTGGCCACTCGGCTTCGCCATGCTCGCCTACATCATCTGGGGCGACCGCCTCGATGGCTTCAAGCGTGACGTCAACCGCGCGACCGACGGCATCTTCGCCGGTTGCCGCCGCGGTTCCGACAAGGCCGCGCGCTGGGGCAATGGTTCCGCCCGCACCGGCAACGTCGCTTTCGACGACTGGCGCGAAAAGGAACTTGAGCGGCTGAACGAAGAGCGCCGCAAGCTCGACGAGATGCTGACCCAGTTCGACGAATACGCCCGCGAATTGCGCCGCGCCAAGGACCAGGACGAGTTCGACCGGTTCATGGCCAACCGCAACAAGTCGACGGCTCCGACGAAGACCGATCCGGGCACTGGAACGACGACCACCAAGCGTGGCAAGGGTTCGAACCTGCTTGACGACTGAGATCCGGCGACTGGTCACATCGTAAAAAAACGGCGTCGCGCGAGCGGCGCCGTTTCTTTTTTGTTCTAGTCGTTTTTCTCGAATCGCGTATCGTCCCGCCATGACTCTCGGCTTCTTTCGCAATCTGACAAAGCCCAAGCCCACGCCTGTCGTGGAGCGCGAATATTGCGTCGCCGGCCGCACGCTGCCGCTCAAGATCGTCGAGAGCGCCAGGGCGCGCCGAATGACGCTGCGTATCGATTCAGGCGGCCAGGGTCTGCGCATCACCGTGCCGCCAGGCCTGCGCCGCGGCGAAGTGGACAGGTTCCTCGAGCGGCATCAGGACTGGCTGGAGCAGCGACTGGCCAAGGTGCCGACGCGGCCGCAGGTGCGGCCCGGCATCAGGATCCCGGTGCGCGGCGTGCCGCACCGCATCGTCCATGAACCGTCAAAGCGCGGCACCGTCACCGTGTCGCGCGACGAACGTGGTCCGCTCTTGATCGTGCATGGCGACCGCATACATCTGCCGCGCCGCCTCGCCGATTTCCTCAAGCGCGAGGCCAAGAAGGAAATCGAGAAGCTGGTGGCCAAGCACACCGAGGCGCTTGGCAAGCGCGCCAAGGCGATCCGCTTCAAGGACACGTCAAGCCGCTGGGGGTCATGCACCTCCGAAGGCAATCT
This sequence comes from Mesorhizobium sp. M7A.F.Ca.CA.001.04.2.1, assembly GCF_003998485.1. Taxonomy (NCBI): domain Bacteria; kingdom Pseudomonadati; phylum Pseudomonadota; class Alphaproteobacteria; order Hyphomicrobiales; family Phyllobacteriaceae; genus Mesorhizobium; species Mesorhizobium sp. M7A.F.Ca.CA.001.04.2.1. The sequence goes on along the minus strand of NZ_RZQT01000010.1, from coordinate 37,686 downwards.
GTCCTTTTCCTGGCGCATCATGATGGCGCCGTCGCCGGTCATCAACTATCTCGTCGCGCATGAAGTGGCGCATCTCAAGGAGATGAACCACGGCCCGAAATTCTGGAAACTGTGCGAAAAGCTCTGCCCCGACACCGATCGCTGCAAGGACTGGCTGAAGCGCAATGGCGGTGCGCTGCAGGCGATCATGTTCGAGTAGATCGCTCAATCGTCGTTGGCGGCGTTCAAGTCTTCGGGCCGCAACCCCTCATCGCCATGATGCGGCCACGGCAGGAAATTGCCGTCGAACTCATCGCCGCCGAAATAGTCGAGCGCGCGGTGCGCCTCGGCGCCATTGAATGCGGCCTTGTCGATCAGATGCGCGATGACCTCGCGCGCCTGCGCAATCTTCTGCCTGAGTTCGGCTACGGTTCTGTCGGCCATGATCGTGCTCCCGCCTTGCGTCCTGTCCATCCATAGGTAGCGCCTTTGGCCGTGCCGGCAAACAGCATGCTTTTTCTCGACTCTTATCGCTTTTCATGCCAATTCCCGCGCCATGGCACTCGACATCAAAATCTGCGGCTTGAAGACCGACGCGGCAATGGCCGCGGCGCTGGCCGGCGGCGCCAGCCATGTCGGGTTTATCTTCTTCGCCAAAAGCCCGCGCTATGTCGAACCTGCCGAGGCTGGCCGTCTGCGCGAGGCCGCGCGCGGCAAGGCGATGGCGGTTGCCGTCACCGTCGATGCCGGCGACGCCTTCCTGGATGAAATCGTTGCCAAAATGCAGCCCGACATGCTGCAGCTGCACGGCGCGGAAACGCCCGAGCGCGTCGCCGAGGTCAAAGCCCGCTATGGCCTGCCGGTGATGAAGGCGCTGCCGCTCAGCGAGGCCGCCGATCTCGAACGAATGAAGCCATTCATCGGCATAGCCGACCGGTTCCTGTTCGACGCCAAGCCGCCGAAAGGCTCCGAACTGCCGGGCGGCAATGGTGTTGCCTTCGACTGGCGCATTCTCGCCGGCCTTGACGGCGGCGTCGATTACATGCTTTCCGGTGGGCTCAACGCCGCCAATATCGGCGATGCCCTTCGGCTTGCCAACCCGCCTGGGATCGACATTTCTTCAGGCGTGGAAAGCGCGCCGGGCGTCAAGGATCCGGCGCTGATCGAACAGTTTTTCCGGGCCGTCAGGGCCGCGCGGAACACCCGCGCAGCCTAGTGGTGCCTCAAACCAGAGCATGTCCCGGAAAAGTGGGAACCGGTTTTCCGACAAGGACATGCCTCATAGTCAAGATGCCAGGAGATCGGCGATGAACAAGCCGGCGACACCCAATTCCTTCCGCACCGGGCCCGACGAACAGGGCATGTTCGGCATTTTCGGCGGTCGTTTCGTTGCCGAAACGCTGATGCCGCTGATCCTCGATCTGGAGCGGCACTGGAACGAGGTCAAGAACGATGCGGATTTCAGGGCTGAGCTGACTGACCTGTCGACCCACTATGCCGGACGGCCGTCGAAGCTTTATTTCGCCGAAGGCCTCACGAAGCATCTTCGTGAGGTTTCCTCGGCCAGGGGCCTCGCGGGCGGCGCGAAGGTCTACTTCAAGCGGGAGGATTTGAACCACACCGGTTCGCACAAGATCAACAACTGCCTCGGCCAGATCCTGCTGGCCAAGCGCATGGGCAAGAAGCGCATCATCGCCGAGACCGGCGCCGGCCAGCACGGCGTGGCCTCGGCCACGGTTGCGGCCCGCTTCGGCTTTCCCTGCGTCGTCTACATGGGCGCCACAGACGTTGCCCGGCAAAGCCCGAACGTCTTCCGCATGAAGCTGCTCGGCGCCGAAGTGCGCCCGGTGACCGCCGGCCACGGCACGCTGAAGGACGCCATGAACGAGGCGTTGCGCGACTGGGTGACCAATGTCGAGGACACTTATTACCTGATCGGCACCGCCGCCGGCCCGCACCCCTATCCGGAGCTGGTGCGCGACTTCCAGTCGGTGATCGGCATCGAGGCGCGGGCACAGATCCTCGAGCAGGAAGGCCGGCTGCCCGACACCATCATCGCCGCTGTCGGCGGTGGCTCGAACGCCATCGGCCTGTTCCATCCCTTCCTAGACGACAAGGAGGTCCGCATCATCGGCATCGAAGCCGGCGGTCGCGGTCTCGACGGCATCGAGCATTGCGCCTCGATGAATGCCGGCGCGCCCGGCGTGCTGCATGGCAACCGCACCTATCTCCTGCAGAACGCCGACGGCCAGATCATGGACGGCCATTCGATCTCGGCGGGCCTCGACTATCCCGGCGTCGGGCCGGAGCATTCCTGGCTGCGCGATTCAGGCCGGGTCGAATATGTACCCATTCTCGATGACGAGGCGCTGGAGGCTTTCAAGCTGACGACGCGCGTCGAAGGCATCATCCCGGCGCTGGAATCGGCGCATGCCATCGCGCATGCGGTGAAGATCGTGCCTGCCATGAACAAGGATCAGATCGTCATCGTCAACCTGTCCGGCCGTGGCGACAAGGACGTGCACACGGTGGCCAGCATGCTGGGCATGGAGATCTGATCATGGCCACCCGCATCGACCGCCGCATGGCGAAGCTCAGGACCGAAGGCCGCCCGGCGCTCGTCACCTATTTCATGGGCGGCGACCCCGACTACGACACCTCTTTGTCGATCATGAAGGCGTTGCCGGGCGCAGGTTCCGATATTATCGAGCTCGGCATGCCGTTTTCCGATCCGATGGCCGACGGCCCGGCGATCCAGGCGGCGGGCTTGCGGGCGCTGAAAGGCGGCCAGACGCTGGCCAAGACGCTGAAGATGGCGGCCGACTTCCGCGCCGGCGACAATGAAACGCCGATCGTGCTGATGGGCTACTACAATCCGATCTACATCTATGGCGTCGACCGCTTCCTCAAGGACGCGATCGCCAGCGGCATCGACGGGCTGATCGTCGTCGACCTGCCCCCGGAGATGGATGAGGAACTGTGCATTCCGGCATTGAAAGCCGGCATCAACTTCATCCGGCTGGCGACGCCGACCACCGACGACAAACGCCTGCCCAAGGTGCTGCAGAACACGTCGGGCTTCGTCTATTACGTGTCGATGACCGGCATCACCGGCTCGGCACTGGCCGACACCGGCAAGGTGGCGGCGGCGGTCAAGCGCATCAAGGGCCACACCGACCTGCCGGTCTGCGTCGGCTTCGGCGTCAAGACCGCCGAGCAGGCCCGGGTGATCGGCGCCAATGCCGACGGCGTCGTCGTCGGCACCGCGATCGTCAATGCGGTGGCCAATGTGCTGGGGCCGAAGGCCGAGAAGACCGCCGATCCGGCCGAGGCCGTCGCCACGCTGGTCAGCGGCCTAGCGCAAGGCGTGCGCTCGGCCCGCCTTGCTGCTGCCGAATAGTTTCCCTACGTCAGGTCTTGTGCATGCCGTTATCCCAGAACCGGTTCCCACTTTTGGGCGACATGCATTAGCAACTCTTCGTCAGGACAGGAGCCGAAGCGATGAACTGGATCACCAATTACGTTCGCCCGAAGATCAATTCGATGCTCGGCCGGCGCACCGACATGCCCGAGAATCTCTGGATCAAGGATCCGGAGACCGGCGAGATGGTGTTCCACAAGGACCTGGAATCGAACCAGTTCGTCATTCCCTCGTCCGGTCATCACATGAAGATCTCGGCCAAGGAGCGGCTGAAATTCTTCTTCGATGGCGGCAAATACGAGACCCTGGACAACCCCAAGGTCATGCAGGATCCGCTGAAATTCCGCGACGAGAAGCGCTATGTCGACCGGTTGAAGGACGCCAAGGCCAAGACCGGCCTTGAGGACGCGATCATCAATGCGCTGGGCACCGTCGAGGGTCTTCCGGTTGTGGTCACGGTGCAGGACTTCGCCTTCATGGGCGGTTCGCTCGGCATGGCCGCCGGCGACGCCATCGTGCACGGCTTCGAAGTGGCCCTGCAGCGCAAGCGGCCGCTGATCCTGTTTGCTGCTTCCGGCGGCGCCCGCATGCAGGAAGGTATTTTGTCCCTGATGCAATTGCCTCGGACAACGGTCGGTGTCGACCGGCTGAAGGAAGCCGGCCTGCCCTACATCGTCGTTTTGACCAACCCGACCACGGGCGGCGTGACCGCCTCCTACGCCATGCTGGGCGACGTGCACATCGCCGAGCCCGGCGCGCTGATCGGCTTTGCCGGACCGCGCGTCATCGAACAGACGATCCGCGAGAAACTGCCCGATGGCTTCCAGCGCTCCGAATATCTGATGGAGCACGGCATGGTCGACATGGTCGTATCCAGGCTGGAAATGCGTGAAACGATCGCGCGCCTGCTCAAGATGCTGCTCAAGCTGCCGGAAGAGCAAAAAACGCTGGAGCCGGAAATCCTGCCGCCGGCGGTGGTTGCCGCGGAAGCTCGGCCGCAAGCCTGAAGCGACACGAAGCGCCGCGACCGCGATTGCACGAAGGCTTCGGCGCGCTGTAGCCTTTGATTGCCATGGCCATCCGAAACCGATTCTGGTTTTCAGGCTCATGCGCTAGGATTCCACCATGACGACGCTTGCCGCCGACCGCGAAATCGAAGCCCTGATGGCGCTTCATCCGAAAGGCTTCGACCTTTCGCTCGACCGCATTTCGCGGCTGCTGGAGCGGCTTGACAATCCGCAGGACCGGCTGCCCCCGGTCATCCACATCGCCGGCACCAACGGCAAAGGTTCGTGCGCAGCCTTTTCACGCGCCCTGCTCGAGGCTGCGGACTACCGCGTCCATGTCCACACCTCGCCGCATCTGGTCAACTGGCATGAGCGTTACCGGCTGGCCGCCGATGGCGGCGGCAGGCTGGTCGAGGACAGGGTTTTCGCCGATGCCATTGCCCGTGCGGCCAGGGCCAATGAAGGCGAGAAGATCACCGTCTTCGAGATCCTCACCGCCGTCACCTTCCTGTTGTTTTCCGAACACCAGGCCGACGCCGCCATCATCGAAGTCGGGCTCGGCGGCCGCTTCGACGCGACCAATGTCATCAAGGAGCCGGCCGTGTCGGTGATCATGCCGGTGTCGCTCGACCACGAGGCCTATCTCGGCGACCGTGTCGAACTGATCGCGGCCGAAAAGGCCGGCATCATCAAGCCCGGCTGTCCGGTGGTCATCGGCGCGCAGGAGAGCGAAACGGCTCTGCAGGTGCTGATCGAAACCGCCGAGCGGCTTGAATGCCCCACCTTCGTCTACGGCCAGGACTTCCTTGCCTTCGAGGAAAACGGCCGCATGGTCTACCAGGACGAAGACGGCTTGATGGACTTGCCGCCGCCCAGGCTGCCCGGCCGCCACCAGTTCGCCAATGCGGCGGCGGCGATCGCCGCGGTCAAAGCGGCCGGTTTCGAGATCAGCCATCGCGCCGCCGAAAAGGCGATGGTCAATGTCGCCTGGCCCGGCCGCATGCAGAAGCTCGTGCAGGGCCGGCTGGCCGAACTGGCACCCAAGGGCGCCGATATCTGGCTCGACGGCGGCCACAATCCGGGCGCCGGCGTGGTGGTTGCCGAAGCGCTGGCCGAGCAGGAAGAGAAGAACCCGCGTCCGCTGTTCCTCATCTCGGGCATGATCAACACCAAGGACCAGAGCGGCTATTTCCGTGCCTTCAAGGGCCTCGCCCGGCATGTCTACACGGTGCCGGTGAGCCTCAGCGAGGCCGGCGTGCCGAACGACGAACTGGCGATCCGCGCAACGGAAGCCGGGCTGACCGCCGAGCCGGTGAGTTCCGTCGCCAGCGCGCTGATGCTGCTGCGCGACACCTGGGACGGCCCGTCGCCACGCATCCTGATCAGCGGTTCGTTGTATCTGACCGGAGCGGTGCTGGCCGAGAACGGCACCCCGCCGACCTGAAGCAGGCGACTATTCATGCCTTGGGTGGCTGCGGCGGCTGAGGCCGAACCTTGGCTTTCGACCTTCAGAAATCCCACGGTGAGATCAGATCAAGGCTGGTGGTGCCAAAGTCGCTGAGATTGCGCGTTGCCAGCCGGCCACCGTTCACGCGCGCTATCGCCGCAATCATGCCATCGGGGGCTGACATACCGCGACCTTGGCGTGTCGCGGCCCCCATGATCTCGCCGTAAGCCAAGGCAGCATCTTCAGTCAGTCCAAAAATCCGGCCGGCAAATCGATGGCGCCACCGGGAAAGTCCCTGCTCCAGCCGATCGGCACGCTCATCAGGCCGTATTTTTTGGATGCCGAAGGCGATTTCAGCAATCGTCACTGTGGGAAGGGCCAGTTCAGCGTCATTGCGGACAAGCCATGCCAGGACAGCTTGGTCCGGCGCCTTCTTCAGACTCTCCGAAATCACGTTGGTATCGACGAAAATCAAAGCTCAAGTCCCGAATGAACCTGGCGGCCTTCGCGAATGATCTTTTCCAGATCGATGTCGGCGCCATGGTTTGCAGTCAAGCTGGCATAGAAGGTGGAAGCAGGTTCACGGCCAGCTTCACGAATTTCGTAGGATTCGAGCGCACGTTCGACCACATCGGCTATCGAACGATTTTCACGACGAGCAAGTCTATGAGCCAGGTCGCGTGCTTTTGCGCTTCGGACTGAGAGTTGTGGTTCGGCCATTTCGAACTCCCTTTTAGAACGGATATAGGCCGATCCACTGCTGCCATCAAGGTGGCAGTTGATGGCGTGCCATCACGCGGTGGATTTCCAGCGCATAAAGGCGTATTCGCCTTCATTGGCGTTGATGACGTCGTGCTCTACGCCCTCCTTGCGGAAATAGGGCGCGCCCTTCTTCATCTCGGCGAAGGATTCGCCGTCCTTGGTCAACAGCTTCACCTTGCCGTCCATCAGCGGCACGACGACATAGTCGTGGCCATGGCGATGCCAGCCGGTGTTCTCGCCCGGCGCGAAGCGGTATTCGGTGACGATGACGCGCTCGTTGTCGATGAAGACGGTGGCCTTGGCGGATCCGGTCATGGAGTTCTCCTGTCTGGCTCAAGCAGATGACATGGAGTGCCCGGATGCGAGAGCCAGAGCCACGCACCGATGACGCCAACAAAAAGCCCGGCGCGAGGCCGGGCTTGATATCAGGAATTTCAGATGGGTCAGGCGAGGTTGCCATTGATCCAGTGCGACAGCGCGGTCTTCGGCGCGGCACCGACCTTCATGTCGGCCATTTCGCCGCCCTTGAAGATCATCAGCGTCGGGATCGAGCGCACGCCGAACTGGGCGGCAAGCTCCGGATTCTCGTCGATGTTGAGCTTGGCGATCTTGACCTTGGCGCCAAGTTCGGTGGCGATATCTTCGAGCGCCGGCGCAATCATCTTGCAGGGACCGCACCATTCCGCCCAGAAATCGACGACGACCGGTACGTTGGCGTCAAGCACGTCAGCCTGGAAGTTGCTCTTGTCGACCTTCACGGTTGCCATATGGAAAAATCCTTTTGAAAGTTTTTGTCCCACCAAATGTGGTGGTGATCGCGCCCTTCTTCAAGCAGGTGTTGTGTCACGCTCCCGTGAGTCGAGCAAGGGCGTCGTCCAAGGCGCTGGCAGGCAGTTCGATCAGCCGCGGCGCCTCGGTGAACAGCAAGGCCGCCTTGACCGTGCGGCCGGGATAGAGCGGCTGCAACAGCGCGCGGTAGAGCGCCAACTGCAGGACATAGGCCGGCGGCACCTCGGCCAGACTGGCGGGCGCCGGCCGGTTGGTCTTGTAGTCGACAATCGATACCGTGTCCGGCGTTACCGCCAGCCGGTCGATCTTGCCGGAAATCGAGCGCTTCTTGCCCTTGACCTCCAGGCTGCCCATGATCGCAACCTCGGCACGCGACGATGGCGCAAACAGCTGACCGAAGCCGGGATCGGCAAGGATCGATGTGACCGACGCCAGGGCCTTTTCACGCTCTGATGGCGGCCAGTCCGCACCGGTTCGCAAGAGATAGCGTTCTGCCGCTCCCGCACGTTCGGGCTCGGCAATACCGGGCAGCATCTGCAGCAGTTTGTGGAGGGCGAGCCCACGCAGCACGGCAAAGCCGGGCTCGGCGTCGGCGTCGAGCACCGGCGACGCCTTGTCGACAACGGCTTGCTTGCCTTCGTCGATCAGCGCCGAGGCGCCCGATGGCGACAACGGACGCGGCAGATCCTCGAAGGGCAGCAAGGGCCGGAACAGCGTCGCCGGCAAAGGCGCGAAAGCGTCGGCCTGCCGTACCTGCTCGGCGGAACTTGGCGCGACGGGGGGCAGCTTGGTGACATGGAAACGGTGCACCGGCTCGCCGCCGGCGGGATGCGCACGCTGCTCGCTCTCCGACGCGCCGATCAGCGCGCGGCTGACGATCGAGTGCCAGGTGCCGGCGTTCGGCGCCCGCTTGCCATGATAGCCGCAGACGATCAGCCGGTCCTCGGCACGGGTCATGCCGACATAGAGCAGGCGACGGTATTCGTCGTCGGCGAGTTCCCGTGCCCTTGAGGCCGCTGCTTTCGAAAAACCGTTGGCGACGTCGCTGGCCGAGCGCCAGAGATAGCCCTTGCCGTCCCAGTTCGCGCCGGAGCCATCGAAGGGCATCAGGCGCGGCAAATGCTGGTCGCTGAACGGCGCGGAACCGCCATCGACCAGGAACACGACGGGCGCTTCCAAGCCCTTGGCGGCGTGCACGGTCATGACCCGGACCTCGTCGCGGGTCTGGTCCATCTCGCGCTTGATCTCGGGACCGGCGTTTTCCAACGTCGACAGGAAGGCTTCCAGCCCCGGCAGGCCGGTTCGCTCCTCGGCGAGGCAGAAGCTCAGGAACTCGTCGAGAATATCGCCGGCTTCGGGCCCGAGCCGCGCGATCATCTTGCGGCGCACGCCATCGCGCGCCAGCAGGGCGGCATAGAATTCGAACACCGGCTTAAACGCGGCTTCGTTCGTCCAGATGTCGACCTGGGCGACGATCTTCGCCAGTCTCTCGCTTTCGCCGGCGTGCTGTCGCAGCGATGCGATCAATGACAGGCCGGCCGGCCTCTGCGCGGCGAGCGTGAAAAGCGCCTCTTCCGGCAGATCGAAGATCGGGCTGCGCAACACGGCGGCAAGCGACAAATCGTCCTGCGGCTGGATGAGGAGGTGACCGAGCGCGATCAGGTCCTTGACCGCGATGTGCCCGGGCAGGCTCAACCGGTCGGCGCCGGCAACCGGAATGTCGCGGCGTTTGAGTGCGCGGGTCAGGGCATGGACGAAGCGATCGCGCTTGCGCACCAGCACCAGCACATCGCCCGGCCGCAGCCGCTTGCCGCGGCCTTCGATGATTTCGCCACTGCCGATCCAGCCGGCGATGGTGGCGGCGACGTTCTCGGCCACGCGCACCGCCGGCGCGTGGGCATGGTCGATGGCTTGCGTCCAGTCGTCGGGCTCATCGACAACATCGGCGCCGACCGACGGCCACACCTCGACATAGCCCGGCGCGTCGGTGCGGATCGCCTGGTGGCGAAGCGGATCGGGATCATGACTGATGCCGCGCCGCACGGCTGGATCGGCGAAGACGCGGTCGACCGCGGTCAGAACATCGTCGGTCGAGCGGAACGACCAGGTCAGCTTGAGGTCGGCGAAGGACGCCTCGGCGTCACGCACTCGTCCGGCAAACAACAGCCGGCTGTCGGCGAAGGAGTCCGGGGCCGCACCCTGGAACGAATAGATCGACTGCTTCTCGTCGCCGACGGCGAACACCGTGCGATGGACCCTGTCGCGTGCGCCAAAGCCGGCAAAGAATTCCTCCGCCAGCCGTTTCACCACTTCCCATTGGTCCGGACTGGTGTCCTGCGCCTCGTCGAGCAGGATGTGGTCGATGCCCTGGTCGAGCTTGTACTGCACCCAGGGGCCGGCGTCCGGCCGCGCCAGCAGGTTGACGGTGCGGGTGATCAGGTCGTTGAAATCGAGAAAGCCGCGGCTGCGCTTCAGCATTTCGTAGCGGGCGATCAGCCAGTCGGCGATGGTCAGCGCGGCAGCCGTGCCTTCAAGCATCCGGAACAGGGCCAGCCGATCGGTGGTTTCGACTATGGCGTTGGCGGCCGAGAGATAACGCTCCGCCAGATCCGGCAACCGGTCGACCAGGGCCTTCTTGAAGGCCTTTGCCGGGTCGTAAGCGTCGCCATCGGTCTTGAGGAAGGCTCGCGCGAGCAGTTGCAGGCGGCGAATGGGATCGCCCTCGGCAAAGGCCTGCCGCGCATAGGGCAGGATGTTGTTCAGCACCGATCTGGCGTCGGTGGCCTCGGCGGCGTGGGCGAAGCCGGCAAAATAGTCGGGCAGGAAGCCCGGCAACGGCCATACCGAAGCGGCTATGCCCTCGGCTGTCTGGCCTGGATGGAAATGGAATTCGTCGAACAGGGCCTGGAAGTGCGTGCCATCGCGCCCGACCGCGTCGATGAACTGGCGCAAGCCGTCGCGCTTGCGCACAATCTCACCCAGCAAGGCGTCGAGCCCAGCTTCGCCGCCCCGATCGAGAATGGAGGCAAAAGCCTCGGCCAGATCCCTGTCACCGGCGGACGTGCCCGAAATCATCTCGCGGCGCGCCGCGGCAAACAGCGATGCCTCCATCTGGCCGTCGAGCATCTCGAAATGGGCCGGGATGTTGGCCTCCAGCGGGAACTGGTGCAGCACCGATTCGCAGAAGGCGTGGATGGTCTGGATCTTCAGCCCGCCGGGCGTTTCCAGCGCCTCGGCGAACAGGCGCCGCGCCCGGCGCATGGTCTCGAGACCGGGCCGGCGCCCCTCCAGCGCCTCGACCTTTGCCGCCAGATCCACGTCACCAAGCGTCGTCCACTCCGACAGTGTCGAAAAGACCCGGTTCGACATGTTGGCGGCGGCGGCGCGCGTATAGGTCAGGCACAGGATCTTCGACGGATCGGTGCCGCGCAGCAGCAGCCGGATGACGCGCTGCGCCAGCACATGGGTCTTGCCGGAGCCGGCATTGGCCGACACCCAGGCGGAATTGCCGGGGTCGGCGGCGCGGGCCTGGCTGGTCGCGGTGTCGCTGGGAATGGGATAGGCCTTCTTCATGCCTCCGCTCCCTCGTCGCCGGCATCGCCGCCTGCCGACCATTCGAGCACGCGGGCAAGATGGTCGTAGTCGCCATCCGTCTCGCCTTCGCGGAACGGCAGCGCGCGCGACAGATACCCGGTCGCAGGGTCCGCATAGTGGATCAGCAGCTTTTCCAGCCGTGCCCAAGCCTCTTCGGCAAGATCGGTCGCGGTTCGCGGCTGGCGGTTGTGTTCGAGGATGGATTCCTCGAACACCTCGCCATTCGGCTTCAGCCTGATGAAAGCCAGCTGAGAGGGCTCACGCACGCCCAAATCCTTGAAGGCGCCGCGCCTGAGCAGCGCGCCCTCCAGCGCCAGTTGCGGCGCAAGCAGTGTGTGCGCCTGCGCCTTGGACGGCGAGGAGCCGGTCTTGTAGTCCAGTATGTCGGCCATGCCGCCGGCCAGAAGGTCGACGCGGTCGGCGTAGCCGGACAGCGTCACGCCGGATTGGCCGACAACGGTCTTTCCGCCGCGCTCCTCGGCATGGCGCCTTGTCACAGCATCAGCGCGCGTGCGCTCCCACTCGATGATGTTGGCGGCGAGTTTTTCGAAGCGCGGCCACCACACCGCCTCGACGTCGGCCGGAAGGGCGGCTTCGGCAAAGCAGGCGCGGCCGGCGGCGATGAGGCCGGCAAGCGCATCGGGAGCGCGCGGATCGGCGACGCTGCCTGAGAACAGGTGCAGGATGGCGTGAAACAGCGTGCCGCGCTCGGCCGCACCAGGATCGCGAATGACCGGATCGAGCGGCATCAGGCCGAGGATGCGTCTTGCATAGACGGCGTAGGGATCACGGCGCAGGGTCTCGATCTCGGTGACCGAGAAATGCGTCGGGCGCACCGACAGCGGCGGCTTCGGCTGCGGCCGTGGCGCGAAATCCTGCCTTGGGCCGGCATCCAGCGCGCGCGCCCAGGCGAGCAGCTCGTCGCCACGCCGGCGCAGCTCCGCTGCCTGGTCGCTGCCGATGAAGGTCAGCAGCCGCTGAAGCCAGCGCGACGGCACGGCGGGTGCATCGCCGGCACGTGCCGAGCGGGACAGCACCACCTTCCCGGCGCCCATGGCCATCTGGAAATCATGCGCGGCAAGGCCGATACGCCGCTCGGGCGGCTCGAGGTCGATGCCGGTCTTCATCAGCCGCGACATGAAGCGGTCGCTCTCTGGCTTGCGCGGCCATACGCCCTCGTTGAGCCCGCCGATGACCAGCGTGTCGACCGTCTGCAACCGGGCTTCCAGCGCGCCCCAGATGGCGATGTTCCGGTCGGTGCCTTGTGCCGGCTTGACCGTTTCAGGCGCGATCAGCGCCGCCATGATGTCGGGCCACTCGGTCGCCGCGAAGGACAGCGAAGCCGAAGCCGCGACCAGCCCGCGCAGCAGTTCGGCAAGCTTCTCGCCGGCGTCACCGGCATAGAGTTCGCCAAGGCCGCCGTCGGCGGTGCGGCCGAGATTTTCGAGTGTCACGACACTGGCCCTGACAAGCGCGGCAAGGTCGGCGTCATCCCGGCCTCGGAAGGCTGCGAGCGGCGCCAGCGCCTGCTTGAGACGTTCGAGCAAATTCCGCGCAGTTTCGATAGAGCGCACGGTCAGCCGGGAAAACCAGAAGGGCTGTCGGCTGCCGCCGCCCAAGCCGGTGAGGCGGGCTTCGAACAGTTCCGGTAGCGAAACGATGTCGGGGCGGCCTGTGCCGCCGCGCAACGCCACCAGTTCGATCAGCTCCGCCGCGTGGCGCACATCGGCCCGTTCGAGGCCGAGGCCGAGCAGCGGATGCTTGAGCAGCGACAGCAGGCCAACCGGATCGCCTGGCCGGAACAGTGCCTCGAGCGCCAGCCTGAGCAGGCTGGCCGCCGGGGTGTTGGCGAGCGGTGTGCCACCGGAATCGTCGGCAACGACGCCGAAGCGCTGGAGCTCGATCGAGACGCGCCGCGCCAATGCGCGGTCGCCGGTGACGAGAGCCGCCCTTTGGCCGGGATGTTCGACCGCGCGCTTGAGCGCGACAGCGATGGCCACGGCCTCATCACGTTCGCTGGCGGCTTCGAGCAAGGTCACCTCGGCGAAGGCGCCGGCAATGTCGGACGCCGGGAAACCGGCACGTGTCTCGGCCCAGAGTTCGGTGGTTTCGGCCGGCCGCAGCGCTTCGCCGACAAGGGCAGCGCGAAGCGCACGTCGCGGTTCGGCCACGCCAATCTCCTCGACGTCGCCGCGCAATACGCCGATCTTGCCGATCAGCCTGGCCAAGCCATATTGCGGGTGGCCGAGTACGGCTGGACGCGCGCCAGGCGCGGCAATCGCCTGGAACGACGCTTCGTCCAGCGTCCGGTCGAGACCCGGCAGCACGATGGCGCCGCCGGGCAGGCGCGCGATCGCGGCAAGCAATTCGGCCGTCGCTGGTATCGAGCCGGTCGAGCCTGCGGCGATGACCGGGCCGGCAGGCGGATTGCGCTGCAGCCGCGCCGCCTCGGCGCGGATCAGCGCGCTGCGATGCGCGGCCGGATTGGAGCGGTCGCTTTCCGCGAGGAATTTCGGCCAGGCTTCGGTGACGATGCCAAGGAATTCGAGCGTCACCTGCCACCATCCGGCAAGATTGCCGGTCACCAGATCGGTGAGCTTGGCCCAGTCGGTGCCTTCCGTCTCGATCTCGTCCATGAGCCGGGCGAGATCGCGCGCCAGCCAGATCGCGTCGGCGGTGGAAGCCGGGATGACGATCTCCTCGGCGAAAAGGGCGGCGACATGCGCCGGCAGCCGGCGTTTCCAGGCGCGCACCAGCGGCGTCAGCAGCAACAGGCGTTCGGTTGCCGAAATCGGCGGCGCCAGATCGATGGCCGCCGATGCCTCGGTCTCGAACGCGGCCTCATCCTCGTCGAATTCGCCGAGTGGCCGGATGACCGGCAGGATCGCCGAGCCGCCGCCGCCGCGTGCCGCCAGGCTGTCGACGAAGACACCCCGCAAGGCACGCGCGGCACGGCGTGTCGGCACATAGATGGTGGCATCGGCCAAAGCGAGCGGGTCGCCGTCGAATCGAAACCCCGGAACAAGACGACCGGCAAGCAGCGCCTCGGCAAGCGTCGGCAGAAACGGCGCTCCGGGCGGGATCGAGAAGACGCGGCTGGAGCCGCTCATTGCGACTCGATGAGCGCACCGGCGACCGCCGCTTCCGCGAGCGGTACGGCATCGGGCGTGCCGACGGTGATCCAGTGGCCATGCATGGGCATGCCGAACAGGCGCCCTGCGGCGATGGCGGAATCGAAATAGGCGTTGAGCGAGTGCGGCCCGGCCGGTGCGCCCTTGAACAGGCGCGGATGGACGATCGCCGCGCCGGCATAGATCAGCCCCGCCGGGTCGCCTTTCGAACGCCGCAAGCCGCCATCCGGCGCCACCAGGAAATCGGTGCTGCCGCAGTGTCCGGTCGCCTGTTGGAGATCCGCCAGCATCAGCAGAATATCCATTTTCGCCGCGTCCCATGCAAGGGCGAGGCGCTGGAGATTGAGAGGACCGTCATCGATCCAGAAGGTGTCGGCATTGAGGATGTAGAAGGGTCGCTCGCCCAGTTCCGGCAGCGCCTTGACGATGCCGCCGGCGGAATCGAGCAGTTGTTCGCTCTCATCGGAAATGACGATTTTTGGCGCGCGGCGGGCGGCGACATGGGCGACGATCTGTTCGGGAAAATAGTGGACGTTGACCACGGCCTTCGCGACACCGGCGGCAGCCAGGCTGTCGAGGCTCCAGTCGAGCAACGTCTTGCCGGCAATCCTGACCAGCGGCTTGGGAATGGTGTCGGTAATCGGCCGCATGCGTTTGCCAAGGCCGGCGGCAAGTACGATGGCGGTGTCCGGTCCTGCTGTCACAGCGCTCGCTCCTCCAGCAAACCGTGGGCGTCGTAGAACTCGCGCAGGCTTGCCAGCGCCGGATGAGACAAGGCCCGGCGCAGATAATCGCGAATGCGCGGCAGGTGTTTTAGATAATAGGGCTTGCCGTCGCGTTTTTCGAGGCGGACGAAGATGCCGAGGATCTTGGAATTTCGTTGCGCCGCCATGATGGCGTAGGATTCCAGGAAGCTTGCCTCGTCGAAAGCACCGGCTACGTGGCGCGCCGCGACATAGGCATCCAGCGTCTTTCTCTCGATCTCGGGCGACATCGTAACACGCGCGTCCATGGCCAGCGAGGCGACGTCATAGGCGGACGGGCCGATCAGCGCGTCCTGGAAATCGACGATGCCCAGCCGATCATGCCCTGAACGGTCGCCGCGCCAGATGATGTTGGGCGAATGAAAGTCGCGCAGCATCAGCGTATATTCGCGGCCGTGCAGCCGGTCGAGGAGCGCGCCCCATTGCTTGTGGTAGCCGGCGCGCAAGGCACCGCTTGCCGGGCTGCCCGTTATTGCCGGCACGTACCAGTCGACCAGCAGATCGGCCTCGATCATCATGGCCTCGCGGTCGAAAGGCGGGACATCGTGGAAGCCGCCATGCCCTGTTTCCAGGCGCTGCGGCCAGGTCCTGCCATGCATCATGGCCAGCAGCTCGGCCGCCGCCGCGCAGCGCTCGGGCAGCGGCTGGCCATCGCTGCCGAGGAACCCTTCCGAGCCAAGATGTTCGAGCAGCAGGAATCCCTGCTCCTGGTCCTCGGCATGGATTTCCGGAACGCTGACGCCGCCTGCCTTCAAGGCGCGGTCGATGGCGACGAAAGCGGAAACCGACTGGGCGGTGTGGGCGATCTCGGCATAGGGCTTGCCGTCGCGGACCGGCGGGCCGAGCACCAGCCGTGGCGAGTTCATCAGCACTTGCGGCTTTTGGCCCGGCAGCGAAACGATCTCGTAAGAGCGGGCAGAAGCATCGCCAATGAAATGGCGGCGCTGCGCTTGCGCCCAGCCGGCGCTCACGAGAAAGTCGCGCATGGCCAGCGACCGTGCGGCCCGATCGAAGGCAGGTCCCTGCCCCGACAATCGTGCCAGCCGGCCGTCGCCATGCTGGACGAGCTCGATCAGGACCGTGGTTTTCGGCAGATGGGCTTCCGCCCGCTCCGGCCATTCGACCAAAGCAGCACCTTGCGCCAAGGCTTCGTCGAAACCAAGCTCATCGATCTCGTCGGCCGAGGACAGGCGGTAGAGATCGAAATGATGCACCGGAATGCGGGTGTCGTAGCTCTGCACCAGCGTGAAGGTCGGGCTCGGAACGTCGAGGCCGGCATCGTCGGCCAAGGTCCTGATCAAGGCCCGCGCCAGCGTCGACTTGCCGGCGCCCAGATCGCCCTTCAGGGCAAGCACGTCGCCTGGGCGCAGCGACAGCGCCAGATCTTCGCCCAGCCGCGCTGTCTGGGTCTCGTCGGCGAGTAATCGCTCCAGCACCAGTCCGGTCATCTAACGCGCTACTCGGCCGCGGCACGGATGCCCGGCATGTCTGGAAAGGTGCAGATGACGGTCGTGCCCTTGTCCTTGCCGGTTTCGATGCGAACGCTGCCGCCATGCAGCTCGACGAAGCTCTTAACGATCGACAGGCCGAGGCCGGCGCCGCGCCGGCGGCCACCATTGGCGCGCGGCTCGAAACGGCGGAACACCGAATCGAGCACATCGGGCGGCATGCCGGGACCGTCGTCATGGACCGAGAATTCCACCCCGTCCGCCAGATGGCGGCAAGTGAGCCGGATGGTGCTGGCTTCCGGGGCGTAATTGGCGGCGTTGCTGAGCAGATTGTAGAGGATCTGGCGGACGCGGACCTCATCGCCGTGAAACGTCTTCGGCGCCGAGGCTGCTTCGACCTCGAGCCTGATCGAATGCTCTTCCAGCCGGTCGGCCACCAGTTCGGCCGCAGCGGCGATGGTGCGATCGACCTGCACCTCGGAAATATCGAGCTGCATGATGCCGGCGTCCACCGTCGCCAGGTCGAGTATGTCGTTGACGATGGTGAGCAGGACCGCGGAGGAGGAGCTGACATGCTCGACATATTCCCGCTGCTTCTGCGTCAGCGGACCGGTCGTGGGCTGTGACAGGAGTTCGGTGAAGCCGATGATGTTGGTCAGCGGCGAGCGCAGTTCATAGGAAACGTGCTGGACGAATTCGTTCTTGAGCTGATCGGATTTTTGCAGCGCCTCGTTCTTGTCCTTCAGCGCCCGCTCGACATGGACGCTGTCGGTGACGTCGACGAAGGTCATCATCACCTGCCCGTTGGGCAGCGGGATCATGGCGTAACTCAACACGTTGCCGTTGTTGAGCTCGGTCTGTCCGTGGCGGTCGCGGCGCTCGTCGTCGAAGCCGGTGACGGCGGCAACAAAGCCGGGCCAGGGGCTGTCCGCCGCCTGCCGGTCGCAAAGGTCGCGGATGGTGGAAACATGGACGCTGGGCTTGGCCGCTTCGCCGCTCAATCCCCAGAGCGTGGCAAAGGCAGGATTCGACAGCCGGAGCCTGCCGTCGGGTCCGAACACCGCTACGCCTTCGGCAAGATTGTCGAGCGTCTCGCCCTGGACCCGCACCGCTGTCTGGTAGCGGCTCTCGAGGTCCATCTTCTCGGTCAGGTTCTCGAACACCCAGGTCACGCCGCCCTTGGGCTGGGGGTTGGCGACGACGCGGATGGTCTTGCCATCCGGCAGATGCCACCAATGTTCCTGGGATTCCACAGCGCGATAGGCGCCGAGCAGGCCTTCCTTCCAGCGGCGCCATTCAGGCTGTTCGGCGATCTTGCCTTCGCTGCGCAGCCGGTCGAGCAGCAAGGCATTGTCTGGAGCGCTGTGCAGGAAGCCTGCGTCCAGGCCCCAAAGCTTCTGGAAGGCCTGGTTGAAGAACCGCAGCTTCTCGTCGGTGTCGAAAATGGCGACCGCCGTGTTGAGCTGGTCGAGCGTGTCGGCGTGGCTTCGCACTGTCCGTTCGTATTCGCCGCGAACGGCTTCGATGGCACTGGTGTCGCAGGCAAGGCCGGCCGAGCCATCGCTGCCGGCGAAATCGGTGACCGCGAACACACGGCGGTCGCCTTCGATCACGGTGGACAGCGACTGCTCGAAAACCGGATGCGTCCTGTGCTGGGCGGCAATCGCATCGCGCGCCTGGCCGCCGAGGAACTCTTTCTTCTCCCGAACCGCGGCTTCGGCATTTTCGGCTTCGACGGCATAGGCATAGGCGCGGTTGACCCACCTCAGCCCGCCATCCTCGCTGCGGAGCCACGCCGGCATGTTCAGCGCGTCGAGCAGGCCGATCATCGTGTCGTGGTCGGCGGCCAGCCGCTGGTTCTCGATCTTCAGCCTGGCCTGGCTGCGCTGCGTCTCCGAGAGCGAGACGAAACGCACGAGCACATGCGCGGCACTCTTGCGGCCATGCACTTCGAGCGGCGCACCGGCCTGCGATTCGATGACCAGGTCGAAGGGTTTGGCCTTTTCGCGCAATCCCGCGACGGCATGTTCGAGTGCCGCCGCCGAACGCGGCATCAGCCAGCGGCCGAAAGCAAGAAAAGCGGCCCTATCCTCGGGAGCGCCGCTTTCGACGGGCAATGTGCCGATGAGCTCGGGCTTCTTGTTTTCCGCAGCCCAGACGACGACGCGCTGGTCGCGCAGATTGAGCAGCGCCTCGGAACGGCGGAGCGCCGCGTTGATGTCGGCGAGGCGGCTCCTGAGTTCGACATTCTCCGCCGAGGTGCGGGCTCTTTCGCGGATGAGAACGATGGCCGATATCAGTGCGGCACCCGTCACGCCGACGAACACTGCAAGCTGCATGACATCAATGGCACTCACCGACAGTCCGGCGACGCTGGCAACAGCGGTCTCGGCATGCGCGGCGGCGCCGGCCAAGGGCCCCGCGAGCGCGGAGGTGGCAAGGAATGTCGACGCGCGGGCGCGCCAGGACAGGCTCCCCCCTTCCAGGGCGGAGCCAGCAATCCCCGAATCGTCATGGCCGCCGGAAACGGCCCGTCCCGCTCTGTGCGGGTGTTGCCCCGGCATGTCTTGGTCCTCTCCGCCGCCTGAATGCAAGACCGCCCTGATGCGTGCCTCTCTTGACCCTCTCGGGCTGGAAGCATCGCCGAATCACCTGACAATAACCCCTCGCCGAATCGGCGTGAAGGCTGATGGCGCGCAAAAATAAGGCCGGGCGAAAAGTCAATCGCCCGGCCTCAATATCTGGTAGTAATTTTAGCTTTGGTTAATAGCGGTAGTGTTCCGGCTTGAACGGACCCTGCGGCGTGACGCCGATATAGGCGGCCTGTTCACCCGACAGTTCGGTCAGGCGGGCGCCGAGCTTGTCGAGATGCAGGCGGGCGACCTTTTCGTCGAGATGCTTGGGCAGGACATAGACCTGGTTCTCGTACTGGCCGGGCTTGGTGTAGAGCTCGATCTGCGCCAGCACCTGGTTGGTGAAGGATGCCGACATGACGAAGCTCGGGTGGCCGGTGGCGTTGCCGAGATTGAGCAGCCGTCCTTCCGACAAAAGGATCATCCGCTTGCCGTCCGCGAAGGTGATCATATCGACCTGCGGCTTGACGTTGGTCCATTTCAAATTGCGCAGCGCGGCGACCTGGATCTCATTGTCGAAGTGGCCGATGTTGCCGACGATGACCATGTCCTTCATCGAGCGCATATGGTCGAGGGTGACGACATCCTTGTTGCCGGTGGTGGTGATGACGATGTCGGCGGTGGGGGCCGCATCTTCCAGCGTGACGACTTCAAAACCGTCCATCGCAGCCTGCAGGGCGCAGATCGGATCGACCTCGGTGACCTTGACGCGGGCACCGGCGCCCTTGAGCGAGGCCGACGAGCCCTTGCCGACGTCGCCATAACCGCACACGACAGCGACCTTGCCGGCCATCATCGTGTCGGTGCCGCGGCGGATGCCGTCGACCAGCGATTCCTTGCAGCCATACTTGTTGTCGAACTTCGACTTGGTGACCGAGTCGTTGACGTTGATGGCAGGGAAGGGCAGCAGGCCCTTCTTCTGCAGCTGGTAGAGCCGGTTGACGCCGGTGGTCGTCTCTTCGGTGACGCCGCGGATCGCCGCCTTCTGCTTGGTGAAGAAGCCGGGCGAAGCCTTCAGGCGCTTCTTGACCTGGGCGTAGAAATATTCCTCTTCCTCGCTCTGCGGGTTGGACAGCACGTCCTCGCCGGCCTCGGCGCGGGCGCCGATCAGGATGTACATGGTGGCGTCGCCGCCATCATCGAGGATCATGTTGGAGAGGCCGCCATCGGCCCACTGGAAGATCTTGTCGGTGTAGTCCCAATACTCCTCCAGCGACTCGCCCTTGACGGCAAACACCGGGATGCCGGCCTCGGCGATGGCCGCGGCCGCATGGTCCTGGGTCGAGAAGATGTTGCAGGAGGCCCAGCGGATATCGGCGCCAAGCGCCTTCAGCGTCTCGATCAGCACCGCCGTCTGGATGGTCATGTGCAGCGAGCCGGTGATGCGCGCACCCTTGAGCGGCTGCTTGGGGCCGAATTCCTCACGGCAGGCCATCAGGCCCGGCATTTCGGTTTCGGCGATCTCGAGTTCCTTGCGGCCCCAGCCGGCAAGCGAGATGTCGGCGACTACATAGTCCTTGCTACCCGTCATGGCAGTACTCCGATGCGAATGTTGTGCTTGCGAATTTGTTGCGGACACGCCCGCGCCGGTCGGCGCGTCCAAGGGCGCGAATTGCCGGCCTGACTAGCAGATCGGAGCAAGGACGACAATGGGATATAAAGAAATCTTTATCCCTGCATGTCTCTCGGACGCATATCGCGCTCTACCAGATCAGCATTCCTCGCCGAAGCGGGACGCCACCAGTTGCTCCAGGGCGTCGATGACCTGCTGGGCCTCCGGCCCGCTGGCGGTGACGCGGATCGAATAGCCGGGGCTTGCCGCCAGCATCATCAGGCCCATGATCGAGGTGCCGCCAACCTTGACGCCATCCTTCTCGACATGCACCGAGGCATCGAAGCCGCTGGCCAGCTGGACGAACTTCGCCGAAGCGCGCGCATGAAGGCCGCGCTGGTTGATGATGGGGAAATCCCGGACTATCTGATCTTTTTCCGGGGACAGCGCGGTCATTTGCTGCTCAGGAGCTGGCTGGCAACATTGATGTATTTGCGACCGGCGGCCTGGGCCTCATCAAGGGCGGCCGCCATGTTGTCGCCCTTGCGGATCGAGGAAAGCTTGATCAGCATCGGCAGATTCATGCCGGCGATCACCTCGGTGCGGCCGGACTCCATCACCGAGATGGCAAGATTGGAGGGCGTGCCGCCGAACATGTCGGTCAGCACGATGACGCCCGCCCCGGTGTCGACACGGGCAACCGCGTCGACGATGTCGCGGCGACGCTGCTCCATATCGTCGTCGGCACCGATCGCCACGGTTTCGAAATTGTCTTGTGGCCCGACGACATGTTCGACGGCATGTCGGAACTCGGTGGCCAGTTGACCGTGCGTTACAAGCACGAGTCCGATCATTCTTTGGTGGCTCCCGTCATCGCCGCTTCACAGGCGCATTTTATGCTCGCCAGCCAATCCAGGCGGCGGGAGCGCTATCTTGTCGACGCGCGGCCCGTTGACAAGCCCAAAATTGCGCAGGCGCATGCCATTTTGACGCATTGCAGCAAAAAACCCGGAGCGGATCATAGAAAAGGCGCGATCGACAGCCGCGCCATCACGACCGGTAAGGCCGCCGCGACATTGCGTTCGACCACATCGACCTGTGGCACCAGACAACCCACGATGTTGCTTGCGGCATCCTCCTGGAAGCGCGGCGCTTCATCGGCCGGCACCAGGTGGACATGCAGGTCGACGAGGCCTGCCGGCTCGAATGGCAGAGGCCGGGGGCCGAGCCCAGGCACCTCGACGAGGCCTTCTATGGCGGCGGGAGCGCGGCACAGAAGCCGCCCGGCATGCGCCTCGACAAAGAGCTGATCGTCACCGACGAGCCGCGCGAACGATCCGCGCTGGCGACAATGATCTATGAGCGCCAGCGCCAGCGCCGTCTTGCCCGAGCCGGAGGCTCCGGTGATGAGAATGCCGCGCTCGCCGATCAAAACCATTGTCGCGTGAATGTTTTCAGGCTGCACGGCTGGACCAGGCATGGTTGGAATTCATGCTCTCAGCCTTCGGCCGGCAACGTCACCACAAAACGCGCGCCCTTGATCTCGCCGGGTTTGGTGCCGGGGATGTTTTCGGCGGTTAGCGTGCCGCCATGGGCCTCGACGATTTGCCTGGATATCGACAGGCCAAGGCCCGAATTCTGGCCGAATGCCTCGCCGGCCGGCCGATCCGTGTAGAAGCGCTCGAAGATGCGGTCGATGTTGTCGGCCCGGATGCCGGGGCCATTGTCGTCGATGGTGACGATGTTGAACTTGCCGGCACGCGCCAGCGACAGGCTGATGTGGCCATGATCCTCGGGAACGAAGGAACGGGCGTTCTCGATCAAATTGGTGATGACCTGGCCGATGCGCAGATCATGGCCGACGACGACATAGCCTTTGACGCCCTGCGGCAGTTTGGCGGCCTTGAACTCGATCTCGACCGCCTTCTTGTTGCGCGTCGCTTCGCGCGAAACGGCGACCAGATCGGTGATGAATTTCTTCAAATCGACCGTTCCCGCATCTTCACGCGCGAGTTCCGCGTCCAGGCGCGATGCGTCGGAAATATCGGTGATGAGCCGGTCCAGCCGCCTGACATCGTGCTGGATGATATCCATCAGCCGGCCGCGCGAATCGTCGTTCTTGGCCAGCGGCAAGGTCTCCACCGCGCTGCGCAGCGACGTCAGCGGGTTCTTCAGCTCGTGCGAGACATCGGCCGCGAAGCTTTCGATCGCCTCGATCCGGGCGTAGAGCGCGTTGGTCATGTCGCGTATGGCGATCGACAGATTGCCGATCTCGTCCTGGCGGTCGGAAAAGTCGGGGATTTCCTCACGGCTCTTGACGCCGCGCCGCACTCGCACCGCCGCCGCCGACAGCCGGCGCAGCGGATTGGCGATGGTCGAGGCGAGCAGCATCGACAGGATGGCGGTGACAAGGGCCGCGATGCCGAAGACGCGCAGGATCGCCTTGCGCTCGGCGGCGACGATCTTGTCGATGTCGCCGCCTTCGGTCGACAGCATCAGCACGCCCAGGACGGCACGAAAGCGCTGGATCGGCACCGCCACCGAAACGATCTGCTCGCCCTGCTCGCTGACGCGCACGATGGTCGAAGGGCTGCCGGTGAGCGCCTTGACCACTTCCGGGAAAGCGGCGCCATTGCCGCCCGGCTGCTCGTGATAGACCGGCAGCTCGGTGTTGCGGAAGAAGTCGAAGACGAATTTCTGGATGCGCTCGACCAGATCGGGCTCTTCTTCCTCGACCGGCGGCAGGTCGTAGCGCAGGATCTGGCCACGCGAATAGAGGTGGCGCGAATCGAGCAGCAGATTGGCGTCGCGGTCATAGATGCGGGCGCGGGTTCTGGTCGGCGAGATCAGCCTTCGCAGCACCGGGGCGACACGCTCCGGGTTGATGGGGAAATCGAGATTGTCGAGCTGGTCGGAGCCCGGCCCCAGGCTTTCGCCGGCCTGCAGTTCAAGCAGCTTTTCCGGGTCGATGCTGATCGAATCCGTCTCGACCGTCGCCGAAGCGGCGATGGCGCCGGCGATGATCTCGCCCTGGGTCATCAGGCTTTCGACGCGGGCGTCGATCAGTCCGTCGCGGAAGGTGTTGAGATAGAGGATGCCGGTCACCAGGACGGCGAGGCCGGCAAGGTTGAGGAACAGGATACGCCGCGTCAGGCTGGAAAAGATGTGATGGCCAAGGAAGCGGCGCATCGGCACCGTGATCTTCGAGACGAAGGACGGCATGATCCGCGACGGCCGCCTGGAGGCGCCCGCCGGTCTTGTTCGCTGTGCTTCCACTGCCATCGAATAGCAGGCCCTGCTACTTATGCTTCGCGGAACCGGTATCCGACTCCGTAAAGGGTTTCGATCATCTCGAAGTCGTCGTCGACGGCCTTGAACTTCTTGCGCAGCCGCTTGATGTGGCTGTCGATGGTGCGGTCGTCGACATAGACCTGTTCATCATAAGCCGAATCCATCAGCGCATCACGGCTTTTTACGACACCGGGACGCTGCGCCAGCGAATGCAGGATCAGGAACTCGGTGACGGTGAGCGTCACCGGCTCGCCCTTCCAGGTGCAGGTGTGGCGCTCCTGGTCCATGACGAGCTGGCCGCGCTCGAGAGAGCGGGCCTGCTGGCTGGGTGTCTTGGCGGCGGCCTCGCGGGCACTGGCGCGGCGCAGCACGGCGCGCACGCGCTCGACCAGCAGGCGCTGTGAGAAGGGTTTGCGGATGAAATCGTCGGCGCCCATCTTGAGGCCGAACAATTCGTCGATCTCGTCGTCCTTGGAGGTCAGGAAGATCACCGGCAGGTCGGACTTCTGGCGCATCCGGCGCAGCAGTTCCATGCCGTCCATGCGCGGCATCTTGATGTCGAGGATGGCAAGGTTCGGCGGGCGTGCCGCCAGGCCTTCCAGCGCCGACGCACCATCCGTGTAGGTCTCGACGCGATACCCCTCGGATTCCAGGGCGATCGACACCGATGTCAGAATGTTGCGGTCGTCATCGACAAGCGCGATTGTTGCCATTTCAAGCGGCTCCCTCATGAGCTGTCCCTTCTGTCGTAGAGAAGGGGCTTTTGCAGGACAAATTAGGTACAAAATGTGGCATAGGCCTTGTCCGCTGTCACGCGCGGCATGCCGGCGGCCACAATCCTACCTCGACATGGATGGGACGAATGTACATCGCCAATCCTTTGGGCAACCGCCAAACTTTTTGCACATATAAACGATTTAAACAACTTTCAAAATATTTAAATCGATTAATGATTTGATATCATTCGTCTTTTCTGGTTCTGACCATCTCAGCCCGCGTAGTGGGCGTGCCGGGAAGGTGCCGGCAAAGATGCGGCAAATCCAAGAGGGACACTCGATGTCGGAAGTCGGCAAACGCAATTCCGCCTGCGCGATCGATCATATCGGCCTGAAAACCACCGGCGTGGTGCGCTATAATTTCGGTGCGGCTGCCCTTTATGAGGACTCGATCCGGCGCGGCGAAGCCCGCTTGACGGCACATGGCGCGCTGGTCGCCGAAACAGGCCAGCACACCGGCCGCTCGCCCAAGGACAAGTTTGTCGTCCGCAACAGTGACACCGAACCGCACGTCTGGTGGGACAACAACAAGGCAATTTCACAAGCCCAGTTCGACACGCTGCTCGCTGATTTCCAGGCGCATGCCGCGGACAAGGATCTATACGTCCAGGACCTGATCGGCGGCGCCGATGCGGAGCTGAAGCTGCCGACCAGGGTGGTCACCGAATTTGCCTGGCACTCGCTGTTCATCCGCAATCTGCTCATTCGTCCCGATGCCGCCGAGCTCAAGCATTTCGTGCCTGACATGACGATCATCGACCTGCCGTCCTTCCGCGCCGATCCCGCCCGCCACGGCAGCCGCACCGAAACGGTGATCGCCGTGGATCTCACGCGCAAGATCGTGCTGATCGGCGGCACCTCCTATGCCGGCGAGATGAAGAAGTCGGTGTTCACCATGCTCAACTATCTGCTGCCGGCGAAAGGCGTGATGCCGATGCATTGCTCGGCCAACGAGGGTATGGCCGGCGACGCCGCCATCTTCTTCGGCCTGTCCGGCACCGGCAAGACGACACTCTCGGCCGATCCCTCGCGCACGCTGATCGGCGACGACGAGCATGGCTGGGGACCGCACGGCATCTTCAATTTCGAAGGCGGCTGCTACGCCAAGACGATCAAGCTGTCGGCGGAAGCCGAGCCGGAAATCTTCGCCACCACGCAGCGCTTCGGCACGGTGCTGGAAAACGTCGTGCTCGACGCTGATGGCGTGCCGGATTTCAACGACGGAAGGCTGACCGAAAACACACGCTGCGCCTACCCGCTGGATTTCATTCCCAACGCCAGCAAGACCGGCCGCGCCAACCATCCGAAGAACATCATCATGCTGACCGCCGATGCGTTCGGCGTGATGCCGCCGATCGCGCGGCTGACCCCGGCGCAGGCGATGTATCATTTCCTCTCCGGCTACACCGCCAAGGTGGCCGGAACCGAAAAGGGCGTGACCGAGCCCGAAGCGACGTTTTCGACCTGTTTCGGCGCACCGTTCATGCCGCGCCATCCATCGGAATACGGCAATTTGCTGCGCGAGCTGATTGCCCGCCACGGCGCCGATTGCTGGCTGGTCAACACCGGCTGGACCGGCGGCGCCTACGGCACCGGCAAGCGCATGCCGATCAAGGCGACGCGGGCCTTGCTTGCCGCCGCACTCGACGGCTCGCTCAAGACGGCCGAGTTCCGCACCGACCCTCATTTCGGTTTCGAGGTGCCGGTGGCGGTTCGAGGCGTCGACAGCGCCATTCTCGACCCGCGCTCCACCTGGGCCGACAAGGCCGGCTATGACCGGCAGGCGGCAAGGCTGGTCGGCATGTTCGCCGTCAATTTCGAGAAATTCGAAAGCCATGTCGACGCCGTGGTGCTGGGTGCGGCGCCGCGCATGCAGGAAGCCGCGGAGTAATCCGCGCCACAAGGTTCAGCTTCGTTGAAAGGCCCGGTTCGATCGGGCCTTTTCTTTTTCGATCCGCCGCGCCATGACTGCGGCATGGCGAGCGACGACAATATCTTCATATCAGGCGATGCGGTGATCCATCCGGGCGACCTGCACGAGGATTTCATCCGCTCGTCCGGCCCCGGCGGCCAGAACGTCAACAAGGTGGCGACGGCGGTGCAGTTGCGGTTCGACGCAGCCAACGCGACGGGTCTGTCGGAGCGCGTGCGCGAGCGGACGATCAAGCTTGCCGGCCAGCGTGCCACCAAGGACGGCGTCATCGTCATCGAAGCGGGCCGCTTCCGCACCCAGGAACAGAACCGGGCGGATGCGCGGGCACGGCTGACGGCATTGGTCGCCAAGGCCGCCGAGCCGCCACCGCCGCCGCGCAAGAAGACGCGGCCGTCGAAAGGTGCCGTGGAACGGCGGCTGAAGAGCAAGGCCGGGCGCGGCACGATCAAGAAGCTGCGCGGCCGGGTGGAGAACGATTGAGCACCGCGAAGCTGCAACGCGCGGGTGGCTTCCAATTCTGGGTTGCAGATGGCAAGCTGCGATCACCCACCACAGCAATGGAGACCAACGATGGGCATGTTCGATTTCGTCAAGAGTGTCGGCAAGAAACTGGGCATCGGCGGTGACGACGAAGCCGCACCCACGGCCGACACACTCAAGAAGGAGCTCGATTCGCACAAGCTCGGCACCGATGGCGTCGAGGTCGTCGTCAACGGCGATACGGCAGTGCTGAAGGGTGTGGTCAAGGACCAGTCGATCTTCGAGAAGGCGGTCATCGCCGTCGGCAACACGCTCGGCGTCTCCAAGGTGCAGGCGGACGAATTACAGGTCGCGCCAGCACCTGGCACGGCCGCCGCCCCGGCCAAGGAGCCCACCTTTTACACCGTGAAGAAGGGCGACAATCTCTGGAAGATCGCCGAGAAAAGCTACGGCAAGGGCCAAGGCGTCAAGAACACGGTCATATTCGAGGCCAACAAGCCGATGCTGACCCATCCCGACAAGATCTATCCGGGCCAGGTGCTGCGCATCCCCGACCTCGCCTGATCGGCGACTGCCAATTCGACAAGAGCGGCGGCTTTCGGGTCGCCGTTTTCATTTGATCGTGACATTTTACGGTTCCGAACCATCCAAAAGGTGATCGAATCCGTGCTCGTTCTGCCCAAAGGCGTCCGCCACATGCCGGCCTACCTGTCACGCACCGTGCAGGAAGAACTGGTCGACGAGGTGAGACGGATCGTGCAGCAGGCGCCGCTGTTCGTGCCGGCCATGCCGCGCACCGGCAAGGAGATGAGCGTGCGCATGACCAATTGCGGGCCGCTGGGCTGGGTCACCGACAAGGAGCACGGCTATCGTTACCAGCCGGCGCATCCGCTAACCGGGGCGCCTTGGCCGCCAATTCCGGATGCGCTGCTCGACCTGTGGCGCGAGGTCTCGGGCTATCCGCATCCGCCGGAAGCGTGCCTGATCAATTTCTACACGGCGGATGCGAAGATGGGCCTGCATCAGGACCGCGACGAGACCGATTTTTCGGCGCCGGTCGTCTCCGTCTCGCTCGGCGACGACTGCCTGTTCCGGGTTGGCCAGACCACGCGTGATGGCGCCACCAAGTCGTTCAGGCTGCAAAGCGGTGATGTCGTGGTGCTCGGCGGCGAGGGGCGGCTGTGCTTTCACGGCGTCGATCGGATCTATCCCTCGACCTCGGCGCTGCTGAAAAACGGTGGGCGGATCAATCTGACATTGCGACGGGTGACGAAGCCGGCCGTCACAGCTTCCTGAGCGCCACTTCCTCGATCAGGTGGTCGGCCCCCTTGCGCAGGATCAAGTCGGCGCGGGCCCGCGTCGGCAGGATGTTCTCGCGCAGATTCTTCAAATTGATGTTGGTCCACAGGCCTTCGGCGATGGCGCGCGCCGAACCCTCCGACAGCTGCGAGTAGCGGTGAAAGAAGGAGTCCGGATTGCGGAATGCGGTCTCACGCAGCCGCATGAAGCGGGAAATGTACCAGTTGTGGATCAGCTTCTCGTCGGCATCGATGTAGATGGCGAAGTCGAAGAAGTCCGACAGGAAAGGCACGATCTTGCCGTCCTGCGGCAGCTTGCCGGGCTGCAGGACATTGATGCCTTCGAAGATCAATATGTCGGGCCGGTCGATGGTGACGAACTCGCCGGGAATGACGTCATAGGTGAGGTGCGAATAGACCGGCGCGCGGACATCGGGCAGCGCCGACTTGATGCCCGACAGGAAGCGCAGCAGCGCGCCGACATCGTAACTGTCTGGAAAACCCTTGCGCTCCATCAGGTTCTCGCGGCGCAGGACCTCGTTGGGCAGCAGGAAGCCGTCGGTGGTGATGAGATCGACCTTGGGGCTCGACGGCCAGCGCGCCAAAAGCTCCTTCAGCACGCGTGCGGTGGTCGATTTGCCGACCGCGACGGAACCGGCGATGCCGATGATGAAGGGCGTCTTGACCACGTCGACCGCGTTGAAGAAGGCCTGGCGTTGCCGAAACAGCAGCTGGCTCGCTTCGACATGAGCCGACAACAGCCGCGACAGCGACAGATAGATGCGCGTGACCTCTTCGAGATCGACCGGATCGTTGAGCGACCGCAGGCGGCGGAATTCGTCCGCACTCAGCGTCAGCGGCGTGTCGGCGCGGAATTGCGACCATTGCTCGGCGGAGAAGAAGCGAAACGGGGAATACTTCTCGGTCGGCGCGAGCTGATCCATCGAGATACCTGCCCTTCCTCGCGGTCAGCCCTTGGGCCGTGACGCCTTCTCGGCGATGCCCGAACGCCGGGTGCGGCCTTCGAGCTCCTTGAGCACGTCGCTCAGCGAAACCCCCGAGAGGCCGAGAACGACGAGCCAATGATATATAAGATCGGCACTTTCCGAAACGAGGGCCTGTTTGTCGCCCTTGACGGCGGCAATCACCGTCTCGACTGCTTCCTCGCCGAGTTTCTGCGCCGCCTTGTCGATGCCGCGCGCGAACAGTTTTGCCGTCCACGATTCCCGGTCGCCGGAATGGGCGCGTTCCCTAATGGTTTCTTCAAGATCTGACAGCGAAAACTCAGCCATGGCGCCATCTATCTGCTTGTTTAGGCATGATCTTTTCCGAAAACCGGTTCCCACTTTTCGGGATCATGCTTTAGGGCCGATTATTCACAGAGTCCAGCCGCATCGGCAGCCCTGCGGCGGCCATATGCGCCTTGGCCTGCGCTATCGTGTAGGTACCGAAATGGAAGATGGACGCGGCCAGCACCGCACCGGCATGGCCGTCGCGAATGCCTTCGACCATGTGGTCGAGCGTGCCGACGCCGCCGGAAGCGATGACCGGCGCACGCACGGCGTCTGATATCGCGCGGGTCAGCGCGATGTCGTAGCCGGCCTTGGTGCCGTCGCGATCCATCGAGGTCAGCAGGATCTCGCCGGCGCCGCGATCGACCATTTTCCGCGCGAACTCGACCGCGTCGATGCCGGTCTTTTCGCGCCCGCCATGGGTGAAGATCTCCCAGCGGTCGGCCTCACCGGTGGCAGACACTTTCTTGGCGTCGATGGCGACGACGATGCACTGGTTGCCGAACTTGTCGGCGGCCTCGGCAACGAAATCCGGGTTCTTCACCGCCGCCGTGTTGATCGACACCTTGTCGGCGCCGGCCAGCAGCAGCTTCCTGATGTCGGCGACCTGGCGCACGCCGCCGCCGACGGTCAGCGGCATGAAGCATTGTTCGGCGGTGCGTGCGATGACGTCGAAGATGGTTTCGCGATTGTCCGACGAAGCAGTGATGTCGAGGAAGCAAAGCTCGTCGGCGCCGGCCGCGTCATAGGCCTTGGCCGCCTCGACCGGATCGCCGGCGTCGACGAGATCGACGAAGTTGACGCCCTTGACGACACGGCCGTTCTTGACGTCGAGACAGGGGATGACACGGGCTTTCAGCATCAGCGGCCCTCTATCGTGGCGATGAGATCGTTCAGCAACTGGCCGACCAGCGGCGGAACATCGGCCTGCGCGTCGAAAGCCGGATCGTAGGC
This sequence comes from Mesorhizobium sp. M7A.F.Ca.CA.001.04.2.1, assembly GCF_003998485.1. Lineage (NCBI taxonomy): Bacteria > Pseudomonadati > Pseudomonadota > Alphaproteobacteria > Hyphomicrobiales > Phyllobacteriaceae > Mesorhizobium > Mesorhizobium sp. M7A.F.Ca.CA.001.04.2.1. The sequence goes on along the minus strand of NZ_RZQT01000010.1, from coordinate 7,135 downwards.
GGAGACGGTGATGCCGACGACCGGCACCGCAAGCGCCATGGCGCAAGTGGCGTCGCGCAACTGCTCCGGGCTCGGTCCGCCCGAAGTGATATAGCGGTTGGCCTGCAACTCGCGGGGATCATGCACGTCCATGTCGAGATGCATGTGGACGCGTTTGGCGCCGGCGATCTTCAGTCTTTCGGTCGCCTGGGCCACTCCGGCGCATTCCGTCCGCACGATCGGCAATGTCTCCAGCAGCCGCTTCTCGTCCGGATCGAGATCGCGCGCGTTGACGAGCACGCAACGCGACGGATCGATCGGCCTGAAGCCGGGAATGGCCGACGCCATCGGCCTCCAGCACAGGCCAAGCACCGTCGCCAGCGCCATGCCGTCGAGAAAGCCATATGCCGATGTCTCGGGCGTGTTGAGGTCGCCATGCTGGTCGGCCCAGATGATCGCATCGGCGTCCTCGCCGGCGACCGCACCGGCTGATGTCAGGCAGTTTCCCGCAAGGACGATGGGAAACCGGCCGGCGTCACGGGCAAGGCGAACCTCGGTCGCAACCGCGTTGCAGACAGCAAAGCCGGTGGCGATCTCGCGCTCCTGGATGTCTCCGACCCTGCCGATGTCTTCCACCGTAACGTCATGGCCGGCCATGGTCAGCGCGTCGACGAGCCCGCCTGATATCAGTGCGTCCGGGCCCTGGCCCATGCCGCCATGGTAATGGCCGCTGTCGTAGGAGGCCAGGATGATGGAGATTTTCACGTCCGCGTCTCCGCCCTGCCCTGCAGGATCGCCAGGGCCTCGGCCGGATCGATGCGGCCGTCATAGAGCGCGCGCCCGGAGATCGCCCCTTCGAGCTTTTGCGCATCGGGCATGGTCATGCGCACGATGTCGGCGATCGAGGCGAGGCCGCCCGACGCGATGACCGGGATCGATACGGCATCGGCGAGATCGATGGTGGCGTCCCAGTTGATGCCGGTCAAAACGCCGTCGCGGTCGATATCGGTGTAGATGATGGCGGCGACTCCGGCGCCCTCGAATTTCCTCGCCAGTTCGACGACGCCGAGGCTCGACGCCTCGGCCCAGCCCTCGACGGCGACCTTGCCGCCCTTGGCGTCGATGCCGACGGCGACCTTGCCCGGAAACGCCTTGCAGGCCTGTCTGACCAGGTCCGGGTCACGCACCGCCACCGTGCCAAGGATGACACGGGCCAGCCCGCGATCGAGCCAGTCCTCGATCTGCGCCAGCGTGCGGATGCCGCCGCCGAGCTGCACAGGGTTCTTCGTCGCCTTGAGGATGGCGCCGACCGCCGCGCTGTTGACGCTCTGGCCCTGGAAAGCGCCGTTGAGGTCGACGACATGCAGCCATTCGAAGCCCTGTTGCTCGAAGGCCCGCGCCTGCGCTGCAGGATCATCGTTGTAGATGGTCGCGGTGGCCATGTCGCCGTGCTTCAGGCGCACGCACTGGCCGTCCTTGAGATCGATGGCGGGGAAAAGGATCATCCGTTCAGGCGCCTTCCACAATGGCGAAATGCGATGTCGAATAGAGACGTCGGAACTTCAGCGCCGCCTGGTATTCGGGCGAATGGAAGCAGGCGAGTGCGACCGCGTAGCTCTCGAACTCGATGATGACATGGCGATTGCCCGACGACCCTTCCGGGCTCGACGACTGACCGCCGCGGGTCAGGAATTTTGCGCCATATTTGTCGAAAGCCGCTTTGTTGGCGGCAATGTATAGCGGATAGTTTTCCGGATCGGTCACCTCGACCATCGCCATCCAGTAGCCCTTCTTGCTCATCGGTTTCCCCTTTGCTTGAGCATGATCTCGGGACAAACGGGACCGTTTGTCCGAGAAAACCGGGGTCCACTTTTCGGGATCATGCTCTAGGGCCTCCAGCGCAGGAAATTGGTGATCAGGGCGAGGCCCAGCGCCTGGCTCTTTTCCGGGTGGAATTGCGTGCCGACGAGATTGTCGCGGGCGACGGCCGCCGTCACCGGGCCGCCATAATCGGCGACCGCCAGCACTTCGTCCGGCTTGCGCGCATCGAGGTGGTAGGAGTGCACGAAATAGGCGTGCAGCCCGTTGGTCCCGGTGGGAATGCCGGCAAACAGTGGATGCTGGCGTTTGAGTTCGATCGTGTTCCAGCCGATCTGCGGGATCTTCAGCGCCGGATCGGAAGGCATGATCTCCTTGACGTCGCCCGATATCCAGCCGAAGCCCTCGGTAATTGTCTTTTCAAGGCCGCGCTGCGACATCAGTTGCATGCCGACGCAGATGCCGAGGAAAGGCCGGCCCTTGACGATCGCGACATCCTCGACGGCTTCCCGCATGCCTTCGACGGCCTGCAGGCCGGCCGCGCAATCGGCATAGGCGCCGACGCCGGGCAGGACGATGCGATCGGCCGTGCGCACCCGCTCGGCATCGGCCGTCAGGTCGATCTGCGCCGCGATGCCGGCTTCGCGCGCGGCGCGCTCGAAAGCCTTGGTGGCCGAGCGCAGATTGCCCGAGCCGTAGTCGATGATCGCAACCCGCATATCAGCTTCTTCCCGGAATCATGTCAGTTTCTTCCCGGTATGTGGGTCAGCCCCAGCGCAATGCCCGGCTGCGCTGGCCGCGCGAGGGCAGCATCGGGGACCATGCGCGGCGCCGGCACAACCTCATCGGCAAGCGCTTCCGCCTCCAGCGCATAGCGTGTGTCGGCATCGTCGAGCCAACCGGCTTCGACCGCGCCCCACTCGTGCCAACCACGCCGGCGAAGTGCCGCGATGCGCAGGCCTTGCCCTTCCAGGCCCACATAGAGCGAAACCAGCAACGACAGCAGCGACCCAGCCAGACCAAGGCCGAGCTTCTGGCCCAGCATCGAAAGCAGGCTCATGACGACGAAGGCAAGTGCTGCTTCGATCCACAGCCGATGCCAGGCGAACCATAGCGGCGGCACCAGGAGGCCCAGCCAGGTGAAGCCATCGCGGACAAAGGCCGTCGCATCAGCCTTTTCGCTGCGGCCTGGCGGTTCCATCACGACGTAGGTGGCCATGGCCTTATCCCTTCAACGATCCCTTGGTGGAGGGAACCGCATCCGGCTGGCGCGGATCGCGTTCGAGAGCAGCGCGCAGCGCGCGCGCCACCGCCTTGAAGCAGGTCTCGGCGATGTGATGGTTGTTGGCGCCATAGTGGTTGGTGACATGCAGCGTAATGCCGGCATTCTGCGCCAGCGCCTGGAAGAACTCGCGCACCAGTTCGGTGTCGAAGGTGCCGATCTTCGGCGACGAGAAGGAAACGTTCCAGACCAGGAAGGGACGGCCGGACACATCGATCGCGGCGCGCGTCAGCGTCTCGTCCATGGCAAGGTCGATCGAGGCATAGCGCATGATGCCGCGCCGCTCGCCGAGCGCCTTGGTCAAGGCCTGGCCGAGCGCGATGCCGGTGTCCTCGACCGTGTGGTGATCGTCGATATGCAGGTCGCCCTTGGCCCTGACCGTCATGTCGATCAGGGAATGGCGCGACAGCTGGTCCAGCATGTGGTCGAAGAAGCCGACGCCCGTAGCGATATCCGACTTGCCGGAACCGTCGACATGGATCGACACGGAGATGTCGGTTTCCTTGGTCTTACGGCTCGCTTCGGCGGAACGGGGCGGCATCACTCTATCCTTGTCCAGAGGTTCACATCGTGACCGGCTCAGAGGCTTCAAGCGCTCGCAGGCTTGAAAACGAAAGCCTTCTAGCAGCATGATCCGGCGATTGCCAGTTGCCTCTGGCAGCGGTATCGGCCTTGCCAGAGAGCGATTTGCAATCACCGGCCCCATGCATACATATGGCCGATCAAAGTTACTCGTACCGCGCCAATCGCCTTATCGGGATGGCGCTGCTCGGAGCGCCAAGAAATGTCCAATGAACTGACCATGCACGCCACGACCATCGTGACGGTGCGCAAGGGCAACAAGGTGGTGATCGCCGGCGACGGCCAGGTCAGCCTTGGCCAGACCATCATGAAGGGCAACGCCAAGAAGGTGCGCCGCATCGGCAAGGGCGGCAATGTGATTGCCGGTTTCGCCGGCGCCACCGCCGACGCCTTCACGCTTCTGGAGCGGCTCGAGGCCAAGCTCGAACAATATCCCGACCAGCTGACGCGCGCCTGCGTCGAGCTCGCCAAGGACTGGCGCACCGACCGCTATCTGCGCCGGCTGGAAGCGATGATGCTGGTGGCAGACAAGTCAGTCTCGCTGGCGCTGACCGGCACCGGCGACGTGCTCGAACCCGAATTCGGCGTCATGGCCATCGGTTCGGGCGGCAATTACGCGCTGGCCGCGGCCCGCGCGCTGATGGACAGCGACAAGGATGCCGAGGAGATCGCCCGCAAGGCGATGCAGATCGCATCCGACATCTGCGTCTACACCAACAACAATTTCGTCGTCGAAACGCTCGATGCCGCCTGAAGAGGTGGTGACCTATGATTTTCGGCCGGTGACGGAGAAAGACCTGCCGATGATCGCCGGCTGGCTTGCCCAGCCGCATGTTGCAGAGTGGTGGGACGATCCGGAGACGGAAATCGCCGGGATTAGCGATCATATCGACTCGATTTCCGTCGAGCCGCTGATCGTCGAGCTCGACGGCAAGCCGATCGCCTATCTGCAGAGCTACGACCCGCATCTGGAAGACGACCACCCCTACGCCGACCAGCCGTTCGGCACGCTCGGCATCGACGTGTCGATCGGCGTGCCGGAGCTGGTCGGGCGTGGCCATGGCTCGGCGATCGTGCGCCAATTTGTCGAACAGCTTTTCGAGGAAGGTGTTCCGCGCGTCATCATCGACCCGGATCCCGCCAATGTCAGGGCGATCCGCGCCTACGAAAAGGCCGGCTTTGTTGCCTTTGACACCAGAACATCGGAGTACGGGCCAGCCCTGATGATGGCGCGCGACGCGACGCAGGAGCCCAATTGATCAGCGCCGAAACCCTCGACAAGGCAGTCGCGAAAGGTTTGATCTCGCAGACCTTGCGCGATCAGTTGGAGGCCATGGAACGCGCGGTCGCTCTCGCCCCCGAGGCCAGGCGCGCCGATGACGAGGGTGACGAGGAAAACCTGCGGCTGGTCGGCGGCGGCAACGATCTGTTCGTCACCGTGGGAACCGTTCTGCTCAGCGCCGGCTTCTTCTTTGCCCTCACCACCTTGCTTCCAGGCCAGACATTCTGGATCGCCGGCATCCTCGCGGTTTTCGCCTGGGGGCTCGCCGAAATCGTCACGCGTCAGCACCGGATGAAACTATCGTCGTCCGTGCTTGCCCTGATTTTCATGGCCGCCATTCTGGCCGCTCTGGCGCTGCAAGTGGAGGCCAGCTTCGGCATACGCAAGCCGGAAACCATCTGGCAGCTATTGGCGTTGCGCCAGACGGCGTCCCGGGCCGGATATCTGTTCCTGGGCGGAGGAATAATCGCGGCGGCGATCTATTTCTGGCGCTTTCGCGTCCCCATCATTGCCGGGACCATCGCCATCGCCTTCACACTGCTTGCCTTCCTGCAAACGGCGATAATCCTGTATGACAGTGTGACAACCGCCGCGATTGCGCCGCCGCGCCTCGAGGACGTTCCCGAATTGCTTCGCGCGGCCCTTTACATGCCGCTGATCTGCGGCCTGATCGTGTTCGCAACGGGTGTCGCTTTTGACATTTACGACAGGGATCGACGCAAGATCTGGTCCGATTGCGCTTTCTGGCTGCATGTCGTCTCGGCGCCGATGCTGGTGCATCCGCTCTTTATCATGGCAACCGGCCAAAACGTCGTATTCGGACATATCGCGCCGGATGCCAATGCAACCATCATGCTGACGATTCTGATCCTTGGCTTCCTCTATGTCGCGCTGGCCATAGACCGCCGTTCGCTTCTGGTTCCTACATTGGCTTACTTCGGCTCGCTGGGCATCTATTATCTGGTGAATTCCGCCTCCGATTCGACGGGCATCCCGCCTTTTGCCTTGATCCTGGTCGTTGTTGGCGCGCTGATTATCCTGTTCGGGGCCGGCTGGCAGCGTATCCGGCGGATTGTGGTCAACCCCACCTTGCCGGCAGCCGTGATCCGCCGGCTACCGCCGCTGAAGGCGTGACAGGACTTTGTGATGGTCGAGACGGCGACGCGAAACGAGGGGGAATGAACCGATGACGACACCGGCCACGGAAAACAGCTATTCGGCCTACGAAGACAGCTGGCGGATGGGGCTTCTGCTGGTGCTTGCCCTGGTCATCTTCCAGGCCGGGGCGCTCTACGGCATGGGGCGGACGCCGATCTGCACCTGCGGCTACGTCAAGCTCTGGCATGGCGTGGTGAACAGTTCGGAGAATTCCCAGCACATTTCGGACTGGTACACGTTCTCGCACATCATCCACGGCTTCCTGTTCTATGCGCTGGCGCGGTTCCTGTTCCCGCGTTCGCCGATCGGCCTGAGGCTGGCGTTCGCCGTCTTCATCGAGGGCGGCTGGGAGCTGCTGGAAAACAGCCCGTTCATCATCGACCGCTACCGCGCCGGCACCATTTCGCTCGATTACTATGGCGACAGCATCATCAATTCGGTGTCGGACACACTGGCCATGGTGCTGGGATTTGTGATGGCGCGAAGGCTACCTATATGGGTGATCGTCAGCCTCGCCATCATCTTCGAACTCGGCACCGGCTACCTCATCCGGGACAATCTGACACTCAACGTGATCATGCTGCTGCATCCGTTCGAGGCCATCAAGCAGTGGCAAAGTGGAATTTAGTGATATGAGCACATTTTCTCCCCGCGAAATCGTTTCGGAACTCGACCGCTTCATCATCGGCCAGAAGGACGCCAAGCGCGCCGTGGCCATTGCCTTGCGCAACCGCTGGCGCCGCCAGCAGCTGGAAGGCCAGATGCGCGAAGAGGTGATGCCCAAGAACATCCTGATGATCGGGCCGACCGGCGTCGGCAAGACGGAAATCTCGCGCCGCCTGGCGCGGCTGGCCGGTGCGCCTTTCGTCAAGGTCGAGGCGACCAAGTTCACCGAAGTCGGCTATGTCGGCCGCGATGTCGAGCAGATCATCCGCGACCTGGTTGAGATCGCCATCGGCCTGGTGCGCGAGAAGATGCGTGAGGACGTCAAGGCGCGCGCCCACGTCAACGCCGAGGAACGTGTGCTGGAAGCA
>NZ_RZQT01000109.1:0-19386 GCF_003998485.1 Mesorhizobium sp. M7A.F.Ca.CA.001.04.2.1 | reverse complement strand
CGCCAGGACCCATCACCTTCACCCAAGGCCTCAGACGCTTCAACGCCATCGTCGACGGCTTCGTTCTCGCCTCACAAAAATGAACCCGAAGCAAATGTGTGCGCACGCTAGCCCACAGGGGAGAAGGAAGAAGCGCCGCCTCTACTCGGCCTTCACCAGCACGGCGCTTTCGAACTCGAGCACCTTGGCGCCGGTCGAATCGAAAGCTTCCGAACGCAGCGCCAGCAGCCGCCAGCCGGGGCGTGAGGCAATCGGGCGGTGCGACAGCGCGGTGCGCGTAAAGGTGATGGTTTGCCCGGCATAGACCGGCTTCAGCCATTTCAGGTTCTTGAAGCCAGGCGAGGGGCCGAATTCCGGCACCGGACCGGGGCCGCTCCACGCAGCGATCTCGGCGTCCATGCGGTTTTCGAGATTGAGTTTCATCCAGGTGGCGGCGGTGTGCCAGCCGGATGCGCAGAGCCCGCCGAGCACGCTTTTCTTCGCGGCCTCCTCGTCGGTATGGAAGATCTGCGGGTCGTATTTGCGGGCGAAGGCCTTGATCGCCTCGGGCTCGAATGTGTGCGAGCCGAGCGTCACCGTGGTGCCGATACGAAAGAACTCGTCCAGTGTCATGCTTGGCTCCCCGCGGCATCGCGCGTGAGGAACATGGCGGAGTTCTCGAGCTCGAAGACGCTTTCGCCGCGCTGGTTGAACAGTTCGCTGCGCATTGTAACGAAGCCGAGTTGCGGCTTCGATTTGGACAGGCGCTTGGCAACGACCACCAGGGTGCCGGTCAGTTGATCGCCGGCCAGGACCGGCTTCTTCCATTTGACCTGATCGACGCCGGGCGCGCCCTGGCAGGTCGAGTCCAACAGGAAGGCATCGCACAGCATGCGCATGAACATGGCGCAGGTGTGCCAGCCCGACGCCGCCAGCCCACCGAGGATGCTGGCCTTGCCGGCTTCCTCGTCGAGATGCATCGGCTGCGGGTCGAATTCTCCGGCGAATTCGACGATCTCGGCGGCACTCACGAGCTTCGAGCCGAGGTCGATCGATGCACCCTCGATGAAGTCCTCATAGGCCCATGTTTTTATCTCTGCGGTCATGGTCTGGAATCCGGCTTGTCGGCCCACGATCCCCAGGATCGGGGTTTCCGGATGCAGGCCGGCGTTCATTTGGTCAAGCGATTTCTACTGCGCCAGCCTGTGGCAGCCGATCGACAGGCCCACTCAGAGCCAGCCGCGGCGGCGGAAATACCAGAAGGGCAGGATCGCCGACAGCACCATCATGGCGATGGCGAAGGGATAGCCAAGTTCCCATTTCAACTCGGGGATGACGTCGAAATTCATGCCGTAGATCGAGGCGACCAAAGTCGGCGGCAGGAAGATGACGGCGGCGACCGAAAAGATCTTGATGATGGCGTTCTGCTCGATCGAGATCATGCCGAGCGTCGCGTCGAGCAGGAAGGAGATCTTCTGCGACAGGAAAGTGGCGTGGTCGGCGAGTGACAGCACGTCGCGAGACAGCGTCTTGATGCGCGCCTTGGTGTCCTTACTCATCTTGGTGCGGGTCGAGGCATGGGCGAAAAAGCCCGCCAGGCGCTGCAGCGAGATCAGGCTGTCGCGGATCGAAGACGCGATGTCCTCCTTGCGGCCGATGGCTTTCAACAATTCCTGGAAGTCGCGATTGCGCTTGGAAACCTTGGTCGATCGCGCCTCGAAGATATCGCGCGAGATCGCCTCGATGTCACGGCCGGCACGCTCCAGAATGTCGGCGAGACGGTCGACGATCGCCTCCAGCAAGCCGATCAGGATGGTGTCGCCGCTGGTGCAGCCGGTCGCCACCTTCTCGGCGCGCTGCGGAAAGGTCTTGAAGGCCTTCGGCTCGTGGTAGCGCACAGTGATCAACCTTGTGCCGGCGAGCACGAAGGTGACCGGCGACATCAAGGGATCGTCGACCTCGGTCTGCGCGGGCAGGGTTGCGGTCATGAAGTAGGCGCCGTCCTCGACATAGAGGCGGCTCGAAATCTCGATCTCCTCCATCTCCTCGCGCGTCGGAATGGCCACGCCGAGCCAGCTCTCGATCGTCGCTTCCTCTTCCTTTGTCGGGTTGAAGAGGTCCGCCCAGACGATGGTCTCGCTGTTTGCCAGGAGATCGTCGACGACGCGCAGGCGATCATTGTCCACGACGAAGGCCTTGATCATCGCCTGATTCCCTTGCTGGGGCCAAAGGGTGCGTTCGGATTGACGCGTCGTGTTGGATTGCACGGTTCCCGGCGCCAGCGCCGACCGTGCGTCTGCCGCTTAGACCTGTGACGTGACAAAATCAAGACAAGTGGCTGTCCCGGGCGGCCCGCCGGATGGCCGCCGGCCGAGTCGGAAAATCACGCCTGAAAGTTTCGTCGGTTACCCCGTCGGATGTCTGGATGCTCGATAGACCAGCCTCAGGTGTTGAATTTGAACAGCAGGATGTCGCCGTCCTGGACGACATATTCCTTGCCTTCGTCGCGGGCCTTGCCGGCTTCCTTGGCCGCCACTTCGCCGCCCAGTGTGACGAAGTCATTGTAGGCGATGGTCTGGGCGCGGATGAAGCCGCGCTCGAAATCGGTGTGGATGACGCCGGCGGCCTGGGGGGCCTTGTCGCCCTTATGGATGGTCCAGGCGCGCGTCTCCTTCGGCCCGACGGTGAAGTAGGTGATGAGGTGCAACAGATCGTAGCCGGCGCGGATGACCTTGTTGAGGCCGGGCTCGTCGAGGCCGAGCGAGGACAGGAATTCCATCTCTTCCTCATCGGAGAGCTGTGCGACCTCGGCTTCGATGGCGGCCGAGATCACCACGGTGCCGGCGCCCTGGGCGGTCGCCATCTTTTCCACGGCCCTGGTGTGCTCGTTGCCGGTGGCTGCGTCGGCCTCGGCGACGTTGCAGACATAGAGCACGGGATGCGAGGTCAGAAGGTTCAGGCCCTGCAGGATGCGCAAATCTTCGGCCGAAATATCCTTGAGCAGGATGCGGGTCGGCTTGCCGGCCTGCAGCAGTTCTAGCGCTGCCTCCATCATCGGCAGCACTGACGTCGCTTCCTTGTCCTTGCTGCCGGCGCGCTTGCGGAATTGCACGATGCGGCGCTCGAGGCTGTCGAGGTCGGCGAGCATCAGCTCGGTTTCGACCGTCTCGGCATCGGCCACCGGGTCGATGCGGCCCTCGACATGGGTAATGTCGTCATCCTCGAAGCAGCGCAGCACATGCACGATGGCGTCGACCTCGCGGATGTTGGCGAGGAACTGGTTGCCCAGCCCTTCGCCCTTCGAGGCGCCGCGCACCAGACCGGCAATGTCGACGAAGGAGATGCGGGTCGGGATGATCTCCTTTGACTTGCCAATCGCCGCGATCTTCTGCAGGCGCGGATCGGGCACCGCGACCTCGCCGGTATTCGGTTCGATGGTGCAGAACGGATAGTTGGCGGCCTGCGCCGCAGCCGTTCTGGTCAACGCGTTGAAAAGCGTCGACTTGCCGACGTTGGGCAAGCCAACGATGCCGCATTTGAAACCCATTTTGTCCGGTCCTATCGGGAAATAGAAATTTGATCAGGGCTATGGGCGATAGGGGTGATCAACGTCAAGCCCTTCGGTCCCCTTGATGCTCAGTCCTTGCCGCCGAACAGCTTCTTCAGCATGGCGGCCATCGGACCGCTTTCCGGCAGCTTGGCCAGGGGCTGTTGGGGCCGTGCCTGGCGGACGTGACTTTGCTGCTTCTGCGCCGGCTGCTTAGGTGCCGATTTTTCGGGCTCCGGCCCGGCCTTGCCCTGGACGGCGAGACTGGCTTTGTTCATGAAGCCGGATTCGTCGCCTTTGGCGATCATGGCGGCGTTGTCGGCGATCGCGTCGAGCAGCGGGTCAAGCCATTCGCGGTCCGCCTTGTCGAAATCGCCGAGCACATGGTGCTGGACCATTTCCTTGACGCCTGGATGGCCGACGCCGATGCGTACGCGGCGATAGGCGTTGCCGACATGGCCATCGATCGAACGGATGCCGTTATGGCCGCCGGCGCCGCCGCCGGTCTTTATGCGCAGCTTGCCTTCGGCAAGATCGATCTCGTCATAGAAGACGGTGAGCGCGGAAAGCTCGAGCTTGTAGAAGCGCAGCGCTTCGCCGACCGACTGGCCGGACAGGTTCATGAAGATCTGCGGCTTGATCAGGACGACTTTTTCGCCGCCGAGCGAGCCCTCGGCGATCAGGCCCTGAAATTTCTTCGACCAGGGCGAAAAGGAATGGCGGCGGGCGATTGCGTCCGCCGCCATGAAACCGACATTGTGCCGATTGCCGGCGTATTTCGCGCCCGGATTGCCGAGACCTGCAAACAGCAGCATCGCCTGCTCCGGGCGTGAAAGAGTTACTTCTCTTCGGCGGCAGGAGCCGCTTCAGGTGCAGCCGCTTCAGCCGTCTCTTCCGTCTCCGGCTTCATCGCCGACGAACCGGCAATGGTCGCGATGGTGAAGTCGCGGTCGGAGATCACAGGCTTGACCCCAGCGGGCAGCTTGACCGCCGAGATGTGGATCGAATCGCCAATGTTGGCGCCGGTGAGATCGACGGTGATGAATTCCGGGATCGCATTGGCCGGGCAGTGGAACTCGACTTCGTGACGCACGATGTTGAGCACGCCGCCGCGCTTGATGCCGGGCGACTTGTCCTCGTTGATGAAGTGGACAGGCACGTCGACATTGACTTCGGTGTCCTTGCCGATGCGCAGGAAGTCGACATGGACAGGGAAATCCTTGACCGGGTCGAGCTGGAAGTCCTTCGGCAGGACCTGGATCTTCTTGCCGTCGACATCGATCGTGGCGATCGTGGTCAGGAACCCGCCGCCATGGATCTTGTAGTAGATGTCCTTGTAGGTGAGCGCGATAGCCAGGGGAGGCTGCTTGTCACCATAAATTACTGCAGGCACTTTACCGTTGCGGCGAACTGCACGGGCGGACCCCTTACCGACCTGTTCGCGTGCTTCGGCCTTGAGCTCGTAAGTGTCGTGGCTCATGGCATTTCCTTTCGGTTTGTTCTGGAGCGCTCACGGTGGGCAGAGTGCCTGGACCGTAAACGTCGAAAGCCGACATACCCATGCATGATCTGGTCCGAAAACCGGAATCCACTTTTCGGGATCATGCGGGAAGGCGGCCTTCCGCCGCGTTGCCTCCAAGGGTGTCTACGCGGGTGGCGGCTCTATAGCGGAAGGCGGCCGGAGGTGCAAGCCAAAGGCACGACCGGCCTGGTGCAGCCCAGACGGCCGCTATCCGCGCTTTTCGATGACGGCATAGAGCACGTTGCGGTTCTCGCCGAAGAATACCTGCGCCTCGACGGTGTTGCGGTCGACGCTGGCATTGACGATGTTCCACATATCGACCTCCGATCGCAGCAGCAACACCCAGTCCATGAACGTCTCCCGATACCCCGCGTCGGGGGTGCCCTCGGCGTAGTTGGCGAACAGGAATGTTCCGTTCGGCTTCAACATCTGCAGGCAGGTCTTCGTGAGTTTCACCGCGACGTTGTGGGCGAGGTAGTCGTAAAGGCCGGAGGCGTAGATGAAGTCGAATTTGCCGAGCTTGTGGCCCCGCGTGAGCACGGTTCGCACCGAGCCGTCGATGGCTTCGACGGCGGTGCCCTGGAAGTCGCGCGAGATCAGCCCAACGCTCTGGGGATCCTGGTCGAGCGCAACCCAGCGCTTGAGACGGCCCTCCGTCAGGGCGACCGAACGATTGGCTTCCCGCAAATGGCCGGCCGCGATCGCCAGAACCTCGGTTTCCGGTCCGTTCTTGGCCGCGATCTCGTCGACATATCGGGTCAGGAGGTCGCGTCGTTCCCGGGCCGCGACGCATGACGGTACGTTCTGGGTATGGCTATAGAGTGCTTTGCCGACCTCCGAGGCGTTCGCCACGCTCTCTGCCACGTGCGGATCACAATAGATGTAGTCGAGCAACTGCGCGTCGCCGGAATAGCCCCTGGGTTTGGTGAAGGACCAGTGCGTCAGTGGATCCTCGAGAAAATACTTCAGGATCGGATGGTTCTGCGCGACCGGTATCAACGCATGCCAGACGTCGGGATGAACCTTGGAATGCAGGCCATTGAGGAAGGACAGCAAGCGGCCGACGATCTCGGCCGGGTTCTTGTCCTGTTCGACCTGCTGCTGTGTCGCGTGGAGAATGAGGGCAAGCTCCGCGCGCGCGGTTTCGAACGCTTCGCCATGATGCTCGATCTTTCCCCGAGGCAGCGTGCCGGCGAGCATCTCGGCAGTAATCAAGCTTTTGCCATCAAGAACGGTCTGCACGCCATCACTCCATAGTTAACAGTCGGTTAACTTATTGCGTAGAATGCTCCCTTTGCCAATGTCGGGCCGACGGCATTTTAGGTTTATGATTAATTTCCCGCCAACCATGTTCGTTGGTTAATCAGCTTCCGAGCCGGATTCCGGGTTCGAGTTAACGGAAACTTGTCTTGCGCGATTGCATTTGTTTGCCCGGCGTTCGCAATCGCCGTCGCGTCCCAAGGAGCCGGCCCGCGTGGGGGCAGAAGCTGGAAATGAGTTCGGAAAACAAAATCCCTTTCAAAAGGGGTCGATTGTGATGAACGAACACGTGTCATCCGCATTGGCCGATACGGTTGATGCTGAGCCGTACGAGCCGCGCTACGAACTGGGGGCCGACGAACTTCGCGCCCTCTACCGCACCGAAGCCCGGGCGACGCGAAGAGGGGAAGCCAGGCCAGGGCTTTGGATCGCAGTTGCGATCTATCTCTTGTTTTCGGCAACGGATCTGCTGCTGATCCCGGATGTGGCCGCCTATACGATCACGGCGCGTTTCGCGGTCGGCTTGAGCGCGCTTTTGATCCTGGAAGCGCAGCTTCGCCACGGCGTCGGGACGGAATGGCTCGACGTGACCTGCGCCGGGGCCATCATCTTTGGCTATGTTGGTTGGCTGTGTCCGGCGATTATGGGCGCGGACAAGGAAAGCGTCTCTTACTATATGGTCTTTGGGACCATATTCATGATGAGCGCCAATCTTTTCTTTACATTCAATTTCAAGCTTTCTATCGTAACCTCGACAATAATCTTATGTATACTTTATATCGTAAATTACTTTGTTCCATCAACCCTCATATACAAAATGGTATTTGGGGCTTTCTATGTTTCTTGTTTCACGTTCACCTCATATGTGAACTGGAAACTGAACGAGGAACGCTACAACGTCTTCCTGAACGCCCTGGAAGCCAAGATCCAACACAATGAGGCGACCGAACGCGGCAAGGCCCTGCTGAGGTTGTCGCGGACCGATCCGCTCACGGGTCTGGAGAACCGGCGCGCGATCGACGAGAAGCTGCGAGACTACTGGAACGATTGGCAAAAGGTCGGCACCAGCTTTGGGGCGATCCTCATCGACGTGGACTTCTTCAAGAAGTTCAATGACTGCTACGGCCATCAGGAAGGCGACCGCTGCCTGATCCATGTCGCCAATGCCCTTAGCGATATGATCAAACAGTATAATGGCTCCATCGGCCGCTATGGCGGCGAAGAGTTCATCGTCCTGGCTCGCATGGAGAAAAAGGAGCAGATCCTGGACATTGCGGAAGCCATTTGCAGCACGGTGGAGAACCTGGCTCTGACGCACGAACTGCGGCGCGACGGCGTCTCGATCGTAACGGTAAGCGTTGGCGCCGCATTCACCCGGACGCAGACCGGGGCCAAGCTGGAGAAAATCATTCACGAGGCCGATCGCGCTCTCTATCTGGCAAAAGCCGGCGGCCGAAATTGTGCCCGGCTGTTCGATCCAACCGACCCGCAAAGCAGTGACGAGAGCGAGAACATTGCGGCTTTGCTGAAGATCGCGATCGGCCAGAATCTCGTTTCACTCGTTTACCAGCCTATCCAGGATGTCAAATCGGACCGGGTTGAAGCGGTGGAGGCTCTGATGCGCCTCAAGATGCTCGACGGCACATCGGTTCCGCCGAGCCTGTTCATTCCCGTCGCCGAACGGACCGGTGCGATCCTGGAACTCGGGCGCTGGGCGATAAGGACAGTGTGCGCCGAACTGCTGGCGGACGACCACGTCCGTGTCGTCAGTGTCAACGTCTCCCCGATCCAGCTCAAGACACCGGGCTTCGCGACGTCGGTCGCGACCATTCTGGGCGAGACGGGTGTCGCAGGCAGCAGGCTGGCCTTCGAGATCACCGAAGGGCTGGAGATGGAGATGCACTCCGACATCCTGCGCTGCATCAGCGACCTGAAGCTGCTCGGGATCAAGATCTGGCTTGATGATTTCGGGACCGGCTTTGCGGGCCTTTCGTGGCTTCGCCTGATCGATTTCGATACGGTGAAGATCGATCGCTCGTTTCTGCATGACTGCAGCTCCCCGAGCGGCAAGGCGATGCTGCAGGACATTATCACCCTGGTTCGAAATCGCGGCCACAAAATCCTGGTCGAAGGGGTGGAGACAGACGAGCAGATGGCCCTTATGCGCGAATTCGGCA
Organism: Mesorhizobium sp. M7A.F.Ca.CA.001.04.2.1; assembly: GCF_003998485.1. Lineage (NCBI taxonomy): Bacteria > Pseudomonadati > Pseudomonadota > Alphaproteobacteria > Hyphomicrobiales > Phyllobacteriaceae > Mesorhizobium > Mesorhizobium sp. M7A.F.Ca.CA.001.04.2.1. The sequence goes on along the minus strand of NZ_RZQT01000109.1, from coordinate 10,901 downwards.
TAGACAAGATCCAGGGCTTCCATGTCGGCCGTCCCGCTCCCGCCGTCAGTTTCCAGGCAAAGCGAGCCATGCGCAAACGGCCATTTGCCGTGCTTAAGTCCGCATGATGGTGGCCTCTTCCGACGTTTGGCTAGCCGTCGTCAAGCCGTGCTAGCGGTCGCCGGTCAACGCGGCGCGTAACGCCTGGATCTGCCGGTTCAGCGCATCGAGCTCAGTCAGCGTCATGCCCGAGCGTTCGACCAAGGCTTCGTTCAGGCAGTTGCATTGGACAAGCAGTGCGCGCCCGGCTGATGTCAGATCGACCTGCACCTGGCGTTCGTCGGTCTGGCTGCGCTGGCGGGTCACCAGCCCGGCCTGCTCCATTCGCTTCACCAGCGGCGTGACGGTGCTCGATTCCAAAGCGAGCCGATGGGCGATGGTGCCGACCGACATGCCGTCGGCCTCTCCAAGCGCGTTCAACACCAGGTACTGCGGATAGGTGATGCCCATCTCGTCCAGCATCGGCTTGTAGGTGCGGTTGATCGCCATGCTGGTGGCATAGAGCGTGAAACAGAGCTGATTGTCCAACGGGAGAGGCACGGCGCATTCCTTTTGCCAATGTGGGCATCATTTCGATACCACGAAAAATGATATCGCGATACATATTTGTGTGGACAAGGGTTTTAGGCCGCGTTAGCTATGTCGTTATCGCGATATTGTTTATCGCGAAAATAACCAGAAGGAGATTGAGATGACCTCGCAAACCAAACCCAGCTCCGGCAGCGGCATGATCACCACCAGGGACGGAACGCAGATTTACTACAAGGACTGGGGGACCGGGCAGCCTGTCGTCTTTCATCACGGCTGGCCGTTGAGCAGCGACGATTGGGACGCCCAGATGCTGTTCTTCGTGTCACAGGGCTACCGTGTCATTGCCCATGATCGCCGAGGCCATGGCCGCTCGACCCAGACGGATATCGGCAACGAGATGGACACCTATGCCGCCGACGTAGCGGAACTCGCAGCCCATCTGGACCTCAAGAACGCCATCCATGTCGGCCATTCGACCGGCGGCGGCGAAGTGGCGCGTTATGTCGCCAAGTATGGCGCCGGCGGCCGTGTCGCCAAGGCGGTGCTGATCGGCGCGGTGCCGCCAATCATGCTCAAGACTGCCGCCAATCCCGGCGGCCTGCCGATCGAAGTGTTCGACGGCTTCCGCTCCGCGCAGGCAGCCAATCGCGCCCAGTTCTTCCGCGACGTTCCATCAGGTCCGTTCTACGGCTTCAACCGCCCGGGCGCAGAGGTATCGCAGGGCGTCATCGATAATTGGTGGCGCCAGGGCATGATGGGCGGCACCAAGGCGCATTATGATTGCATCAAGGCCTTTTCGGAAACCGACTTCACCGAGGATCTGAAGGCGATCGACGTGCCTGTGCTGGTCATGCACGGCGACGACGACCAGATCGTTCCCATCGCGGACTCGGCGCTGCTGACGATCAAGCTGCTCAAGAAGGGCGAGCTCAAGGTCTACAAGGGCTTCCCGCACGGCATGGCCACGACCCATGCAGACATCGTCAACGCCGACCTGCTGGCCTTCTTCAAAGCATAGGCCGTTGGAACGAAAAAAGCACCCGCCGTCTGGCGGGTGCTTTTCCTTGCGTGGGTTTCAGGCCTGATCTAGGCGGCCGCCTGCGCCTTGCGCGCTTCCTTCATGTTGGGCAGGAACACGGTCAGCAATCCAAGGAACGGCAAATAGGAGCAGATCTGGAAGACGAAATCGATGCCCTTCATGTCGGCGACGACGCCGAGCACGGCCGCCGCGATGCCGCCCATGCCGAAGGCGAAGCCGAAGAAGATGCCGGCGATCATGCCGACGCGACCCGGCACGAGCTCCTGCGCAAAGACGACAATGTTGGAGAACGCCGAGGAGAGGATCAGGCCGATCAGCACCGTCAGCACCATCGTCCATTCCAGATTGGCGTAGGGCAGGGCGAGCGTGAAGGGCAGCACGCCGACGATGGAGAACCAGATCATCGCCTTTTGCCCATAGCGGTCGCCGAAGGGGCCGCCGAGCAGGATGCCCAGCGCCGAGGCACCGAGAAACAGGAACAGCATGACCTGGCTCATCTGCACAGAAACGCCGAACTTATGCATGGAATAGAAGGTGTAGTAGCTGGCGAGGCTGGCGATGTAGGCATTCTTGCTCAGCACCAGCAGTGTCAGCACGATCAATGCATTCATCACCTTGCGGCGCGGGAAGGGCGAAACGAAGCTCGCCGCCTTGCGGGTGCCCTGCGCGGCACGCAGCCGGCTGCACCAGCCGCCGACCTGCCACAAAACGATGATGCCGATCAGCGAGCCGACGGCGAACCAGGAAATGCTGGTCTGGCCGAACGGCACGACGATGAAGGCCGCCAGCAGCGGCCCCATGGACTGGCCGAAATTGCCGCCCACCTGGAACAGCGACTGCGCCAGCCCGAAGCGGCCGCCGGAAGCGAAGCGGGCGATGCGCGAGGATTCCGGGTGGAAGATCGCCGAGCCGATGCCGATCAGCGAGGCACCGATCAGCAGCAGCGAATAATGCCCGGCATAGGCGAGCACGATCAGGCCGATCAGCGACGACGCCATGCCGTAGGGCAGCGAATAGGGCATCGGCCGCTTGTCGGTGATCATGCCGATCAGCGGCTGCAGCAAGGATGCGGTCACCTGGAAAGTGAAGGTCAACAAGCCGATCTGCCAGAAATCGAGGCCATAATTCTCTTTCAGGAGCGGGTAAATGGCCGATAGCAGCGACTGCATGATGTCGTTGATGCAGTGGCAGAAGCTCACCGCCAGGATGACGGTGAAGGCCGTCGCCTGGGCTGAGGCGTGACTGGCGCTCGCCGGTGGGGCGACGCTGGCTGCTGTCGTATCGGTCAAGGTAGGCTCCGTGGTCTTTTTGGCGGGCACGCCCGCAGGCAACTGGCGGACGCTCCTTGCGGCCACCCTGGGGACGGTGCCTTATAAGCCGCTTGCGAGACGACTTCTTTCGTGGTTTGGTCCAATAGTTTCGCAAGTGGGCCATATCGGATGCCGCACGGCAAAGAAGTCTTTCACGCTGGCAATGCCAATCTCGGCCAGTTGCACGAGAGCCGCTGGCAGTGGCTTGAGCAAGTGGCCGGGCCGGCGGTGGCATTGCCGACCGAATATCCTGACGGCTACCGCGTGCCACAGCACCGCCACAGCCGCAGCCAGCTCTTGCATGCGCTTGTCGGTGTGGTGCTGGTGACGACACGCTACGGGCGCTGGATGGTGCCGCCCGACCACGCGATGTGGATTCCAGCCGGCACCGAGCATTCCGTCGAGATGCTGGGCGACGTCTCGATGCGTTCGGTTTATGTCATGCCACAGGCGATCCCCGGGCTGCCCGAAGGCTTGCGCGTCGTCGGCGTCACCGACCTGATGCACAGCCTGATCGTGGAATCGGAGAAGCTCCCGCAAGGCGGCGTTCTGGAAGGACGCGGTGGGCTGATCATGAACCTTCTGCTGCACGAAATCCCGACCTTGCCGGAACGGCCTCTTGGGCTGCCATTTCCGTCGGATCCAAGATTGTCGGCGCTGTGCCGACGCTTCGTCGCAGCACCGTCGCCGCATGCGACCATCGACGAGTGGGCCGATGCAGCCGGCATGAGCCGCCGTTCCTTCACGCGCGCCTTCCAGCGCCAGACCGGCCTGCCGCTGTCGACATGGCGCCAGCAGGCCTGCCTGTTCGCGGCGCTGCCCAGGCTGGCGGACGGCGAGCCGATCACCAGGGTGGCGCTTGATCTCGGCTATGACAGCGTGCCGGCCTTCATCACCATGTTCAAGCGCATGCTGGGGACCTCGCCGCGCGGCTATATGCGCGGCGCACGCGAGAACGTCGAGGTCGCTCGTCGCCTGATCGGCCCGGTTCGGTTGGAAAGCTCCGCGCCTTAAGGGCAGGCGGGTTTAGTCGAACAGGCTGGACACCGATTCCTCAGTCGCCGTGCGCGAGATGGCTTCGCCCATCAGGTCGGCGATCGAGATGACGCGGATGTTGGGCGCGTCGAGCACGCCCTGGGTCGGCTGGATGGAATCGGTGATCACCAGTTCCTGCAGCTTCGAGCCGCTGATGCGGGCAACGGCACCGCCCGACAGCACGCCGTGGGTGATGTAGGCGGTGACGCTGGTGGCGCCGTTGGCCAGCAGTGCATCGGCGGCATTGCACAGCGTGCCGCCGGAATCGACGATGTCGTCGATCAGCAGGCAATCCTTGCCGGCGACCGCGCCGATGATGTTCATGACTTCCGATTCGCCCGGCCGTTCGCGGCGCTTGTCGACGATGGCCAGTTGCGCATCGAAGCGCTTGGCCAGCGCACGAGCGCGGACCACGCCGCCAATGTCGGGCGAAACCACCACGACGTTGCCGAGTTGCTTGTATTTGGCCTTCACGTCGCGGGCCATGACCGGCACGGAAAACAGATTGTCGGTCGGGATGTCGAAGAAGCCCTGGATCTGGCCGGCATGCAGGTCGAGCGTCAGAACGCGGTCGACGCCGGCGCGGGTGATCATGTTGGCAACCAGCTTGGCCGAGATCGGCGTGCGGCCGGAGGCGCGGCGGTCCTGCCTGGCGTAGCCGAAATAAGGGATGACCGCCGTGATGCGCTTGGCCGAGGAGCGCATGAAGGCATCGATCATGATGAGCAGTTCCATCAAATGATCGTTGGTCGGAAACGAGGTCGACTGCAGGATGAAGACATCTTCGCCGCGCACGTTTTCCTGGATTTCGACGAAGATTTCCTGGTCGGCGAAGCGCCTGACCGTGGCTTTGCCCAGCGGGACATTGAGGTACCGGGCGACTGCTTCGGCCAGCACCCTGTTGGAATTGCCCGCGAAGAGTTTCATGCACGGTTCCTGGTGGAGGATGATGAGGCCTGACGGACTCGCTTGCGCCCTTTAACCGGGCTTTTAGCGGCCCGCGCTGGTATTGCAAGCGCCGAGATCGGGAATCCGCCGGCTAAACTCAAGAAAGCTCCGCGCCATCGCCGGACTGCAACAGGGAGCACGGGACTTGTGCTGGTCCTTCTTCTCATTGGGCATCGGATTTTCCCAAAACCGTCTCCACTTTGGGGTCCGATGCCTCTAGCCCGCCTTGCCGCCGAGCCAGGCGGCGAACTGGTCGATGGTCTGGTCGGCGATCGCCTGCATGGTGGCCGGCGAGATCCCCTTCCAGCTGTCGCCGCCCGCGCTGCCGCCGGAATTGACCGACGGAGCCTTCTGCTGGCCATTGATGCGGTGCAGCCGGTTGCCAGCGGGGTCATAGACGTCCCAGACATAGATGACGGTGGTGTCGGCGCCTTCCGACATCGTCGAGAAATAGCCTTTCAGCACATGTGTCACGGTCTGGTCGGCGCTGCCGGCGAGAGTGATGCCGCGCTGCCTGGCACGGGTCTGCAACTCCGCCGTCAGAGGTGTCGCAGCTTCCACCGAAGCGCCTACGATCGGCGCGATCTGCAAGCGGGTCTTCGACAGGATGGCAGCGCTTTGGGCTGATGTGACCGGTGCGGCGGCGGTTGCGGGAGCGCCAGACGTGCTGGTGGCGGGCCCGGCCGGAACCGTCGCCGCCGTGTTGCCTGACGTTGCGGGCAGCGTCTGGGTCGACGTCGCCGGCGGGGTGATCGCCGACGGTTCGAGCACGTCCTTTGCGTTGGTGCAGGCAGCAAGAGCCAATGCCACAAGCAATGACACGGTCGTCACATGCGATCGTCTCATTTGCCTTCTAACTCCTTGGCGAAGAACGCCTCCCACTGTGGATTCACTTTACGATCAAGTCGAGATCATGGCGGGACAGCGGCCTGGGCTGGGATTCGGTGGTCAGGTAGGTGCGGCCAAGCGTCATCGCCGTCTCGGTATCGGAGTCCATGATGATCATATGGGCGAACAGCGTCATGTTGGGCGCGATCGGTTCGGGATTGCCCTGGTAGAACATCGGCATGTCCATCCAGGACGGGGTGAAGCGGGCGCCGACCGAATAGCCGCAGGCGTTCAGCCGGTGCTTGGTCAGGCCGTGTGCCTCCATGGTGCGGGCATGCGCATCGAAGACGTCGCCGAAGCTGTTGCCCGGCATAATCGCCTTCTCGACAGCCAGGAGTGCTGCGCGGGCGGCGTCGAACAGTTCCTGATGGCGCTTCGACACCTTGCCGGTCAGCACCGTGCGCATCATCGGCGCATGGTAGTGGTTGAAGACGCCGGCCCATTCGAGCGTCAGCTGGTCGTTCTTGGTGAGCTTGCGGCGGCCGGCCTTGTAGCGGCACAGCAGCGCATCGACGCCGGAGCCGATGATGAACTCGTTGGCCGGATAGTCGCCGCCGCCGGCGAAGATCGCGCCCTGCATGGCGGCCAGGATCAGAGCTTCGTCGCCGCCTTGCTTGATCAGCGGCAGTGCCGCGTCGAGCGCATCGTCGGAGAGATTGGCGGCCTTCTCGGCCTTGGCTATCTCGGCCGGGCTCTTGAACAGGCGCAGCCGGCCGACAATGCCGGACGCATCGGCGATCTGGCCGAAGGTCTGCAACTGCTCGTCCAGGCGGCGGCCGTTGAAGGCGGTCAGGCCGTGGGTGTCATATTCGACACCAATGCGGGCGCCGAGCAGGTCGAGTTCGTTGAGCAGATTGCGCAGGTCGACCGCGGGATTGGCGCCGTTGCGGTCGGTCCACAAGACGATGTTGTCGATAATCGAGGTCTGACGTGCCTGGCGCAGGTCGGCCGAGCGGGTCAGAAGCACCATCGAACCGTCGGCCTTGACCACCAGGCACTGGAAGAAGCAGAAGCCGAACGTGTCGTAGCCGGTCAGCCAATACATGCTTTCCTGCGCGAACAGCAGGATGGCGTCGAGCTTCTTTTCGGCCATCTCGATGATCAGCCGGTCGCGCCGCGCGTCAAATTCAGATCGTTCAAAATGCAGCGCCATTATTCCCTCTCCAAGACAATTGCCGAAACCTGCCGGCCGTAATCGGGCTCCTTGCGATGCGTGGTGCGCCGATAGGAGTAGAACAGGCCTTCCTCGGCGTAAGTGCAGCGGTCTAGGCCCTCAGCCGTCACGCCTGCCTTGGCCAGCCGGTCAACCGTGTAGCGGTTGAGGTCGAACATCGCATGGCCGGCATTGGCGGACGGAGCGAAATAGAGGATGTTTTCGGCGTCGGCTTCGACAAAGCGGGCGACGAATTCCGGGCCGACCTCGTAGTTTCGCGGGCCGATGGAGGGGCCTAGCACGGCGACGATGTTTTGGCGCCGGGCGCCGAGGCTTTCCATCGCCAGGATGGTGTTTTCGAGCACGCCGGTGAACGCGCCTTTCCAGCCGGCATGCGCAGCGCCGATGATGCGCGCCTGCGCATCAGCGAACAGCACGGGACCGCAATCGGCGGTCGAGGCGCCGATGGCGATGCCCGGCCGGTCGGTGACGATGGCGTCCGCCTTGGGGCGCTCGCCGGCAAAGGGCTCCCTGGCGATGACGACATCGGGCGAATGGATTTGCCAGGCGGTCAACAGATGCCTTGCCGGCACGCCCATCCAGGCAGCGACACGGGCGCGGTTCTCGGCAACCAGCGTCTGGTCGTCATTCGATCCGGTGCCGATGTTGAGGCCCTGATAGATGCCGCCGGAAACACCGCCGACGCGGGTGAAATAGCCGTGGCGGATGCCTTGTGCCTGCGCCTCGTCCAGCAGCGGCGACCGAACGGGATCCGGTTTGGTCTGATTCAGCATGCGGGCGTTGTTGTCCGTGTGGGCGGTTTCGTCAAGAAGAAGGTGCTTGGTCGAGAACAGGCTGCAAAGCGCGGACGGGAGATTGGGAGGGGCGGCGGTAAAAAGTCAATCCGCCTCGGCAAAGGGCCGAACCGCCACGCCGCGAGGCAGCACCGCAAGCACCTTGAACAGCTCGCCCATGGCTTGCGGCCCTGCGAGGCGCTCGACGTCGCCGGCGATCCTTTCGCGCGCCGCCTGGCCGGCATCGGCGCCAAGGCGGCCGGCGCGCTCGAGGATGCCCATGCCGAGCAGGAAATCGCCCTGTGTCGTCAGATGGGCTTCGAGGCCATGTGCACGCGCGATCGCGGCAAGGGCGGCGAAATCGACGTGGGAGGTGAGGTCGGCCTCACCGGGATTGGCCAGCACATCTTCGTGATCATGGCTGCGCAAGGCCTGCAGCGTGTCCCCGACACCCGGCTGGAAATGGCCGTAGTCGAGAAACAGGCCGGCGCCACCATGCCTGGATATGCGCTCGGCGATTGTTGCCATCAGCGCGGTGCGGGCAGGTGCCACTTCGGCGATCGCACCTTGCGGCGCGTCAGCGGCATCGGCGGGCAGCAGCGTCGGGTCGACCGAGCCGGCGCCGGCGAAGAAGCAAAGGTCGTTGGTCTCGTCGAGGCCGACCATGCGCTCGCGCCAGCCGGCGCCGGCGCGGACGAACTGGCGGATGGGCACTGCGTCGAACAGTTCGTTGCCGACGATGAACAGCGATTGTTGCGGCAAGGTCTCGATGGTTTCGTGCCAGCCAACCGCGAAGGGTGTGACGCCAAGCGTCTTTTTTTGCACCTCGGTCAGGCGCGGGCTTGTCTCGATCATGGCGAAGGTGGCGCCGTTGGCCAGGTCAGGATCGAGCCGCGACAGCGTGCGCAGCATGTCCTTCATCAGCGTGCCGCGGCCGGGCCCGATCTCGGCGATGGTGACCGGCAGTGGCCGGCCGCTCGCTGCCCAGACCTGGTACATCCAGACCGCGACCAGTTCGCCGAACATCTGGCTGATCTCCGGCGCGGTGACGAAGTCGCCGCCCGCACCAAAGGGCTCGCGCGTCGTGTAGTAGCCGTCCGCCGGGTCGAACAGGCACAGCGCCATGTACTCGTTGACGGGAAGCGGCCCAAGGGCCTCGATCAGGTCGACGATGCGGGTCTTCAGCCGTGTCATGCCGGCTGCGGCTGTGCCACCGGCTTGGCGGTCAGCATCGCCCAGATGCCGGCCAGCACCATCGGGGTAGAAAGGATCATGCCCATGGTCAGCCAGTTGGTGCCGAGGAGATAGCCGAGCTGCTGGTCAGGCTCGCGGAAGAACTCGACGAAGATGCGCGACAGGCCATAGCCGCAGATGAAGGCGCCGCCGACGAAGCGCGGCGTCTTCAGCTTAAGGCGCGAATGGGTGAGAATGCGCAGCACGAGGAACAGCACCACACCCTCGAGCAGCGCCTCGTAAAGCTGGCTCGGATGACGGGCAAACGGCCCGCCATTGGGAAACTCGAACGCCCAGGGCACGTCGGTTGGTCGGCCCCACAGTTCGGAATTGATGAAGTTGGCGACGCGCACCAGGCCAAGGCCGACCGGCACGCCGGCCGCCACGACATCGAACAGCGACCATGTGCGGATGCCGCGCTTGATGGAGAACAGCGTCATGGCGAGGATGACGCCGAGCAGGCCGCCATGGAACGACATGCCGCCCTGCCAGACGGCGAAGATGTCGAGCGGGTGCGCGATGTAGCGCGCCAGATCATAGAAGAGCACATAGCCGGTGCGGCCTCCGAGCACGACGCCGATGGCCGCCCAGACGATGAAGTCGTCGAGATCCTCCGGCTTCATCGGCAGGACGCCGTTCGGCCACAGCCTGGCATTGGCGGCGAGCCCCTTGGCATACCACCAGGCGAACAGGATGCCGACGATATAGCCGACGCCATACCAGTGCACCGCCAGCGGCCCGATCTGGATGAGGATCGGGTTGATGTTGGGGAAGGGCAGGGAGGCCAGCGGCAGCAGGAAATATTCGTTCAACGGGGAACTCTCGATTGCGAACGTGTTTGGGCGCGGACCATGCGGCAGGGTTTTGGCAGGGTCAAGGCAAGGTGGGCGCACTCGACTTGATGCCGCAGCAAGGTGCAACATGCTTGCATTCGACGCGCGGCGCCACTACGTCAATTTTGTGCAAGCGCGAGGATTTGCCATGTCGACCGGACCGAACCGCATTCTCGATGAATTCGCCAAGCTGATGACCGACGCCGCCGGCGCCGCCCAGGGCGTGCGCCGTGAGGTGGAGACCGCCTTCAAGGGGCAGGCCGAGCGCATTCTCAATACGATGGACGTGGTGCAGCGCGAAGAGTTCGAAGCCGCGCGCGAGATGGCCGCCAAAGCGCGGGAAGAGAATACCCGCCTTGCCGCCCGCATCGAGGCGCTCGAGGCGAAGCTTGCAGAACTGGCCGGCGACGCCACACCAGCGACGGCCGCCAAGCCGCGCACAAAAAAATAATCGTTAAACTTTTCCACATAGCCCGATCCTGAAAAGCGCTTTGCCGTGAATCGCTTAACGGCATTGCATGAATCTTTGTGACAGCGGCTTTCCACATGCGAATGACGCAGTGCGAAAAATTGGGCTGTTCACGCGACTCCCGATCAATAGACTGAATTTGTTGCATGATTCGGAGCAGGGTCATGCGACCGGGCGGTGGGGTCCGGTCTGGGGTCTTTGCGTCGAGAAGTCGTCTTTGCGCGAAGAAAGTCCTGGCCGTCCGAGTTCTAGACAAGATTGTTCGTTGTGTGTGCCCTCCCGCGGAGCGTGTGGCGGCGCTCGTACAGAACGACAGGAAGCATTCCATGGAACTTCTCGAACTCGAATTCTCCCGCGAAATCCATCCGGTGGATGTTATCGAGCAGGTGGCCCACAACAACGACTGGTCTTTCGAGCGGGCCGGCGACGACGAGATTTCGATCTCGGTTGCCGGAAGCTGGACCGACTATCACGTCTCCTTTTCGTGGATGGAAGATTTCGAGGCGCTGCACCTGGCCTGCGCCTTCGATATCAAGGTGCCGGAGACCCGCACGCTGGAAGTGATGCGGCTCCTGTCGCTGATCAACGAGCAGATGCTGTTTGGCCATTTCGACCTCTGGGAGCAGGAG
>NZ_RZQT01000108.1:0-19478 GCF_003998485.1 Mesorhizobium sp. M7A.F.Ca.CA.001.04.2.1 | reverse complement strand
CCCATACACTTGGCTAAGTCCCAATCCGGTACCCTTGCCGACTCCCTTTGTGGTGAAGAACGGATCGAAGGCTCTTGCCAGCACGTCCGCAGTCATGCCCGTTCCGGAATCGGTGACCGCTATCATCACATACTGGCCCGAGGAGATCGCGTTTTCTCTCGCATACCGATCGTCAATATGGGCGTTAGACGTTTCAATCGTGAGCTTTCCGCCGCCGGGCATGGCATCGCGTGCGTTGACGCAAAGGTTGAGCAATGCGCTTTCCAATTGCCCTGCATCGGCCTCCACATGCCACAGCCCAGCGGCGAGCACCGTCTCGATTGCTATGGTCTCTCCAAGCGTTCGGCTCAGCAGTTCGCTCATGCCGGAGACGAGTCGATTAGGATTCAGGCGCGTCGGTGCCAAGGGCTGCTGGCGAGAGAAGGCAAGCAGCCGCTTGGTAAGTTCCGCAGCGCGTTGTGCCCCATCGATTGCACCGGTGACGAAGTGGTTCACGTTCGTGTCGCCGTTTCGGAGCTTGCGCTGCACGAGATTCAAACCGCCAATGATGACAGCCAGCATATTGTTGAAGTCGTGGGCGATGCCACCGGTAAGCTGTCCCACGGCCTCCATCTTCTGCGCCTGGCGCAGGTGCTCTTCTGCTCGGACGCGTTCGGCAACTTCCTCAGCCACACGCTGCTCAAGAGTGGCGTTGAGCGTCTGCAGCGCTTTGAACAGTCGGGAGTTGTCGATTGCCGTGGCGGCATGACCGGCCAGCCCCAGCAAGGCTGTCTCATGCTCTGCGGCAAAGACACCGCAACCGGAATGTCCGAAGAACAGCCCACCCAGCACTTCGCCCGATCGCGAAATGACCGGCACGGCAAGATAGGATCGCACGGGAAGATGGCCTTCCGGCATTCCCTTCCTCGGCGAATTTTTTCCATAGCGCACATCCATGAGGATATCATCGGAACGCACCACGCCCGTCCCGCGAAAAGTAGGCTCGAACACGGCCGTGTTGCGTGGCATGGGAAAATTTTCGAAAGCGGAGCGTGGCGCTCCCGACAGGGCGTAGAGCACATAGCTGTCCCCCTTGTCATCGAGGACATTGTAGAAAAAAGCTCCGAATTGCGCGCCTGACAGCGCGACGCCAGCGTCGGTGACAATCTGGACAATGCGCTCCACGTCCAGCTCGGCTGCCACGGCGGCGGCAGTCGCATTCATCATCTGAAGCTGGTTCTCCACCCGCTTTCGCGCGGTAATATCCATGACGGTGCCGATGAAACGCACCGCGCGTCCGGACCGGAAAAGAGATTCGCCCGTTGCAGCTATCCAACGCTCCTTTCCGTCGCGCAGCCCGATCGTCCGATATTCGATGTCGTAGCGGGAAGACTCGCCCGGCGCGAGCGCCCGGCGTACGGCCTCATCCGCCCGTTCACGGTCTTCTGGATGGAGACCGGCCAGGAACGCGCTCTCATATGTCACCTCCGCCTCAGGTGGCAGACCGAAGAGAGCTTTGCATCGGTCGTCCCAACGCAGCACCCTTGTGATGGGATCATAGTCCCACGTTCCGATAGCGGCTGCATCGGTCGCTAGCCTTAGCCGCTCCTCGCTCGCTCGGGCAGCCTGTTCCGAGCGGACGCGCTCGATGTGAGCCCATGACCGCTCTGTCACCTCCGCCAGCAAGGACAGTTCGCGCTGCGACCAGACGCGGCGCTGCGTGTCGTGAACGGCCATTAGCGCAGCCAGCCGGCCTTGCTTGACCAAGGGCATGCAGATCGTTGCCGTTATGCCGATATCCTGAAAGGTCTTTGCTTCCTCGGGCGCAATTTCCTCGAGATTGTTGTTGATGACGAGCGGCCGATTGGCGGTCAGATTGCCAACAGCGAGGCGACCGAAATCGGCAAGACTGTAGTATCCCCTGATGCTAGGCGAGCCAGGAGCGCTCCAGTCGCCGCGAATGGTGAAGTGGTCCTGGTCCGGCTCCATGTCAGCGTAGGCGCAAATCGAAACGCCTAGATGTTCGCCAAGTAGACGGGTGGTGACCTCCATGACAGCGTCGGCATCTGTCGCCGGGGATATCTCTCTGCCGAGGCGATCCAGAAAGGCCAGGCGCTCGGCATTTTCACGCAGGGCCTTCTCCGCACGAAGCCGTTCAATTGCGGTGCGCGTCCGGTCAGCCACTTCCGAAACCAGAGCAACCTCGGCCGGCGTCCAGTGTCTTGGCTCGGAGTGATTGAGGTACAATAACGCAACCAACCCGCCGCGCTCCGTAACCGGCATGTTGATGACGGATTGGGCGCTGATTGCTTTGAGAGCCTCGGCATGGTCGTGGGTTCGCGGGTCTGTCTCGGCATTCTCGAAGACGACCGTCTCGCCTCGTTTCAAATCATCGACATAGGAGCCGTAGTCCCTGAAGTTCAGAGTTCCGGCCAGACTTCGGATTCCCGGCGCGTTCCAGTCTCTGTCGATGACTATCGTTTCTTTCTCGAGATCGATCGTGCCATATCCGGCTCGACTGATGCCAAAATGCTTCCCAAGCAATTCCGCTGCCGCAAATGCCAGTTCGGCAGGATCATCGATCTCCCGAATCCTGTCACCCAACCCCGCCAGAAGCTGGAAGCGCTGCACTTCAGACGAACGTTCGCGTGACGTGACTCCCATTTCGCCCCCGGTTGGTCGGACTAGATAATGCCGTCAGTCGCGAAGAGTTCCAGGCGCCGGACAACAGGTCGGAGCTAGGCCGCCGACGCATTGCGAAGAAACTTGCGTCACGACAGCCAAGGACAACTCCGTATGCGCCCTCAACGGGCGAACGACGCGCCGTGCATCATAGTTTAATGACACCTGCTGGGCTGTGCCGCATAAAGCCATTGTCAGCGGCTGTGTAACGGGCGCCGCTGCTGGGAGCAATCCCACTGTAGCCGAATAGGAGCGCCTGATGCTTAGCCGACCAACCCGCACGAATACGGAAGCTCTCTACCCCAGTGACCTGAACATCCTTCGCGACGCGTTCGACGCGCTGTGCCAGGAATTTGCTATCTTGCCCGACACGGCGGCGGCCAACGCCGTAGCGAGAGAGCTGATCAGGTTGTTTGAAACAGGAATGACGGAAGCGGCCACACTGATGATCGCCGTGCGCGCACGTTGGCAAGGCGACTGGGAGATGGGAGGCAGCAATGCTGCCTGAGGTTTGATGATCAAGCGCAATCAACCCGCTGCATCCTTTTCGACACCGCCGCGTTGAGCGTCAAACCTGCCAGAAATGTCCGATGCGCTGGCACAATGACTGGAGCGACCGATGCCGAAATTTCGCTTCGAGTTTATCGAAGGCATGGCCCAGCCTGCAATCTTTGCCGATATGGCTGATCGAGATGAGGCTGTCAGAGAGGCGAAGCGTGCAGCCAAGGAGGCCATGCTCGACGGAATTGTCGATGGCGTGGACCCGACCAGTTGGGTGACGAAGGTTTACGACGAAGCAGGCTATCTCGTCGCCACTATCGGATTCCAGGATCTGGTCGCCGCGCCCAGGGATACCGAAGAGTTCAAGGAAACAGAGGAGCCAGGCGTCTTGCGATCGGGTTGAAGCCGGTTTCTCCGCTGTCGCCCTCGAGCCAGATGTTGCGGCCGCCGGGCAGATCACGCCGTGAACCCGAAAAAGGACCGTTTTCTGGCTGGTGCGGACAGCCTTTTTGTTTAATCTCCGAAAGACGCGCAGAGGCTGCAACACGGCTTCAGCCCACCTCGACGCTCTCGAGACGGGCGCGCGGGAGTTGAGATGCGATGCATAGAGACGCCTTCACCCCATCAGAACTTGCCCTGCTCAGTCGCGTCTTCGCACGCAGCAAAATCAAAAACGAAACCGCAACCGAGAAGGAGCGGCGCGCATCACGTATTCTGGCTTACTACCAGGCTGGGGTAACGGATGAGGATGAGCTAGAACTGCTTTCTCGCCAACCGCTCGGAAGGTGACGATTAGTCTTCCTTCTTCAGAGCTTCCGCCTCGTCTTTGAGCTTCGGCCAATCGGCGCCATGCCTGCGAAGCAGCGTTCGTGCCTGCTTGGGGTCAATTTCCGTGAGCTCGACCAGATGTTCGACCTCAAGGTCCTGGCCTTTCGCAACCCGGCTTGCCTCGTTCGCTTTTCGTTGCATCTCGACGACCCTCTGCTGAGACAACATGAACGAGCGCTGAGAGTGCGCGTTCCAGAACTTCATACAAAAATCGCGACATCGATTAAATCAGTCGGATTGCGCCACTGAGGCGGGCATGCCCTTCTGCTGCGGCTTTCCGATTTGTCCAATGTGGAGAACCCGAGCTGGTCGCAAATGGCGGCGGCATCTTCGTGCGTCAGTCCGGCCACGCGGCATTCGGTTTCGTCGCCGCTCCGTTTGGTGTGCCGGCGTTCGGCAGCGTTCTGTCGCAGCAAGTCCTATCGCACGTTATCTCATCAGCTTGATCTGAAGCGAGATGCTCAGCCTCAGTATCCTGTCGCCGTTTTCGTTCCGCACTTCAACAAATACTTGCTGCCCGTCCACCTCGGTCAGTGCATCTTTCGTAAGGTCGATAAGGCCTTCGAAGCCCACGCGGCGCACCTCCTCCAGACCGGCACATTCGATGCCGATTTCGTCCTGGATGACCACATCGTGATCGCCACTATCAAAGAAAAATCGTGCCATCCGAAAGCTTCCGTCACCACTAAGCTGCGGGGTTCCTTTGGTGCAGGTAGGTCGTTTCGAAATCACCTGCACGAGTGAGGCCGGGCCAATCAAGAGCCTGCACCCTTGGGCCTGTGGTGGCGATGAGGCCTCTACGTCGAAGTTCCTGAAGCATTCGGTTGACGTGGACTGTAGACAAGCCCAATGCATCGCCAAGTGCTGCCTGGGTAATGGGAAGATCCGCGACGTGATCCTGGATGCGTCCAACCGAGCGCAAGCGAAAGATCAGTTCGCACAAGATGTGAGCCATGCGCGTATAGGCCTCTCGTCGTCCCACATTCGTTACCCATTCCCTGTAAATCGCTGCATCGATCAGCGTCGAGCGCCAAAAAGCCGTCGCGATTCGGGGATGCTGTTCGCAAATGGCTCGAAGAGCGTCATGTCGCATGAAGCCCAGTCTGGCTGCTGTCAGGGTCGTGAAATTGCAATCCATGACCGACAGATGCAGTCCATGCAGATCGGGAATGTCCCCAGCCACAAAGAAGGATGTAATCTGCCGTTTGCCATCGCCGGTAAGTTTGGTGGAACCGAGCAGGCCATCCAAAACCACGAACGAATTGACAGGGCGGTCACCCTCACGCACCAGGTCGTAATTGGCAAGAAAATCCTTCTCCTGAATTTGGATGTCTTTCAAAACATCAATATCGCCCTCTCGGAGATCCGAGATGCTCTGGAGCTTGCGGATAAGTACATCCGAGGATGAAGTGGGTGACAAAGTGGCTACCTAGCTGATGTTGGTTATCGAACTTGCATCCGCGTCAAAAGTTCCGGATAGCCGTAACGAGGCGCCGGACTGCTGGTCGGGAACTGGGAATTCAGGATGCCGAGGCAGGTCCTTGGCCGGGACTTCATTGCACGGGGCACAGGAGTGCTGCACACCCATAATCGAGCCCCTCGAGCAGCGCATTAACCTATGACATAGGCTGCGCTCGCAATGGTCGCTGCGACATCACATGAGGTGGTTGATCCGCCAAGGCCTGACGCTGCAACCTCACCTATGAGGGCCAGATGGCTCCGGCCAGGCATCAGGCAAAAGGCGTCTCACCTGAAGCGAGAAATCCGGCCTTGCAAATGGGCATCTCAACGAGCCCGCTTGAGGTGCGGCCGTGCAATGTCGCTACACGGTTGACGAGCGGCTATCTATTGGGGTCACTCATGGTTCATCAGGCGTCTCCAAAATCCGGCCTGGTGGGGAATGGAACTTTCTGCCGATCAGTGGGCTTTCGGATATGTCCTTCGGAAACGATGTGGAGAAATTGATGCGGAACCTTATACTGGCCTTCGCAGCACTTGCCCTACCCGCGTGCCAATCGGCTCCTGAACCGCTGCAATCCGCCGCTATCGAACCTGCTGCCATTCCCTCCCAATCCGCCTTGGATCCTGCCGTTGTTCCCCCCGGCCCGGCAATAATGGATCAATCCGTGGCAATCATTCCTCCTTCAAAGGGCGTTCCAACAAAGTACGCCGCTTTTTCGGGCAATTGGGTCGGGCGATTGGAAGGCACATATGAAGGTAAACTGTCTGTTCAATCTGTTTCTTCAAACGGAAAGGTGACCGTAACCTACGCATGGGGAATTCTGAGCGATGACAATCCGGGTGAGGCCGCGGGCGAAGGAAAAATTGTAGGGAATACGTTGAAGCTGGGGCGCCTCCCGAATGGCGCGGACGTCAGTTTTAGGATGATGCCCGACGGCACGCTGTCCGCAACCCATACGCTCGCCGGCCAGACCTATACGGGCATGTTCATCAGGCAGTGATCAAAGAAGATACGGCCGCGTTCCCGCGGTTTTTGATCCGAGCATCCCGCGCCCTTGGACCATCTCCCATAGCGGCCCTTGAAATGCCAGGCCCTGGCGTCATAGCCGCTACGTTCGAGGACCGTGGCGGCCCCGGACCGAAGCATTTCCTCAACATGGAGGTCAGGAGACCCGCCTGACCGCCCACGTCCCAAAACACACCACCGATGCCAATCCCCCATTAATTCTGAGGGGCTGCGGGGCGTTTCGGCGCGGCTTGCACGGGGTTCGCGCAGGTTCTGTTGGGACCCGGTTTGCGTACGTTATCGAAGGTGTGCGGTGTTGGTTCGCCCCAGGTGGACCTGCTTTGCACCGCCTGCGACAGTCCCGAGCGAATGGCGCTATCCTCGCTGCCGCGAATCGGACGCGGGCTTTTTTCGTGTTTCGTGAAACGAAAGGTCATTCCGCAAGTTGGCTTCCCAAAGGAGGAACCCAATGAAAAAGGATGGCGATGGCCGAGTCGAAAAGGGCAATCAGCAATTGCTTGCCCGACGTCTGTCTGAAGAAGTCGGTATTTCAGAGCCGGATGCGCGCGGTCTGATCAAGCTTATCGGCACGGATTGGAATTCGCTGCTTCGTGAAGCCCGATTTCTGAAAGAGAGGCACTAGAACGCTTCTGCCGGTCACATGATCTCGACTGAAAATATTATTGCTCTCGCGGCGGTAGTTTCTGGGCTCCGCCGGCTGTGAGCGAAGAACATGCTTCCGCCCCAACGGAGGGTGTCATGACTGCTCCCGCTACCACGCGCTTTCAGGCTGTTGAGCCGCGCACCTTATGGCTGGATCAGCTCATTGCCAGAACAGGACCGTCCAAGGGAACTGCTGCAGGTGGCGCCTGGGCCAGATGCCAAGGAAACATTGGCTGTTTCGAATAGTTGAGTTCTGCTGGGGTATTGTCACTGGCATCCGACGAAGGCTAGTGGGTCATACCTCGGCCGGGCCGCGCTATTGGTCCCTCCATGGCACGGCCTTCTTGGGAGAAGAGATTGACCCGTGGGTACGGGTTGGCTCACGCGCGACTGTGCCGCGTAGCGTCGCAGGCGGACCGAAGCGATGGCGCGATGAAGAGGCGCAGGCCAACCGCCGTTGATCTTCAGGCCGTAAGCCCGGCCCCACACCTCAAACGTTGAAGCCGTTCGCTCGGCATTCCACGCCGTGCGTGGTGCCCGTCAGAGGCGTGAGCCTTGACCGTGGGGTCATCTGCAGTGACTGGCAAAGGTAAGATCATTCGAGCCGGCGCCGTATCCCTCCATACAGCTTGCGGCTTGCTCAACTGCGACTGATTTATGCCGATCGTCGGCGCGTTGCGATGGCACCTCGCAGGAAGGGTCTGCGCGGATAACCGGCTCCAGATCGTGGGGGAAGTTCGGCGCATGGACAGGCAGTGCTTCGGCCGAATTGTCGCCCTTTTGAGCCATCGCTGGAAGGATTTCAGCGATCTCGACCAGGATTTCCTTGACCAGATGTCTCATCTGCGCGCCCGCCCTGCGGCCCCTTGCTATGGCGATCAAACTTGCTGACGTAGCCAATGTTCCCGCTTGAGCTGAATGGCGCGCGCTCTGCCGGCAAAGATCGACGGAGCGGCTTGACGCGACGGGCCGCGTCCCTCTCGCCTGCATGATCGATATTGGAAAGTCGAAATTTGAACGGACTGTTGCCTGCCTTCGTCGGAGCGTTGGATGATCCGATCACGGCATGTGCCTGACCCCCGACTTGCCGCGCGCAGCTTCTTCCCTGGCTGCTCTCTGCCTCTGACGGGGTCGACGGGAACAAAGGCTCGATCATCCGGTTTGGAACCATCCCGTTAAGCACAGGACGAAAGTGCAGCGTGGCGGATGAGATACGGCAGCCGGATTGCTCATGGCTGCTTCGATCTGCATTCGGCAGCCGAGACTGAGCCCAAATGCCTGCAGGAGACTTCGTATGAGCGAAGCACGACACAGCGAAGGCAATGAGGTGACTTCGATTGCGGGCACGTCGCCCTTCGCCAGTTTTTTCATGGCTGGCTTTGAGTGCTCGTCGCACCGGCGCAAGGACGGCGTCCGCCTCGATCTTATCCGTGCGACCTCGCACTATTTGCACGCCCTGGGCGACTACCGCGGTTGCGCCGAACTCGGTCTTCGTACCGTCCGCGACGGGTTGCGCTGGCACCTCATCGAAACCGCTCCTGGAAACTATGACTGGTCAAGCTGGACGCCGATGGTCGAAGCAGCGCAATCGGCAGGTGTCCAGGTCATCTGGGACATCTTCCACTACGGATGTCCAGACCACGTTGATCAAGGGTCGATGCATTTCATCGATGCCTATGCCTCGTTCGCTGCAGAAGCTGTGAGGGTTCATCGTTCAATCGCCGGTACAGCGCCTTTGTTGTGCCCGATCAACGAAATCTCGTTTTTCGCCTGGGCTGTTGAGGTTGGCTATTTCCCGCGCGTTGGCCCGAAGAAGCGGGGATGGTTCAAGAGGCACCTCGTGAGAGCTGCAATAGCTGGCGTTCGCGCGATGCGCGAGGTCGATCCCGCTTGCAGATTTGTCTGGGCCGAGCCGCTTATCCACATTGCCCCTCGCGACCGAACGCGGACCGAACGGCGTCGGGCCGAAAATGCCCGTCTCGGACAGTTCGAAGCTTACGACATGCTGCTGGGCCGGGCAGAGCCTGAGTTGGGGGGCAGCGACGATGTTGTCGATGTCGTTGGCCTGAATTTCTACCCGCACAATCAGTGGTACCTCAACGGGCCGACGATTCCCATGGGGCACCACGAGTACCGTGCCCTATCCGAGATGCTGATCGAGGTCGCGCATCGATATGGCAAGTCGATGTTCATCGCCGAGACCGGCTCCGAGGGATCAGGCGGGGCGGCGTGGCTCCATTATGTCTGCGACGAGGTGCGTGCCGCAATTGACCTCGAAGCGCCGATCGAAGGTATTTGCCTATACCCGATAACCGCCTATCCGGGCTGGGACAATTCGCGGCATGCGGAGGTGGGATTGTTTTCGGTCGTCCAGGCGGACGGCAGTCGGCACGTCCGCAAGCCCATCGCGGAGGAATTGGCCCGCCAGCGAGCTTTGTTCGCGGCGAACCTGACGCGTTAATACATGAGCGGCACGAGGGATGTTGCGAGCGCCTGTCGGCGCCGCCTTGCCACGCTCGATGCTCCCAGGTACGTCCGGGTGGGCGAGCTACAGCGCCCCTTCGGCCAACGACGCCTTCCCCGCGCTCGCCCATTCCGGGACGCTCTTCTGGATGCGGGCGAAGGTTGCCAGGGCCTGCCCGACCACCTGATCCATGTTGTAGTAGCGGTAGGTTGCCAGTCGACCGACAAACCACACGTCGGGACAGGTTGCGCCAAGCGCTTCGTAGCGCTTGAAGAGCTCTTCGTTTTCGGCCCGCGGCACCGGATAGTACGGGTCCCCGATATCGGTGGGATATTCGTAGGTCAGACTGGTCCGCGCGTTCTGCTGGCCGGTCAGATGTTTGTACTCGGTGATGCGGGTGTAATCTTCCGTCTGGGGATAGTTGACGACGGCAACCGGCTGAAACTGCTCTTGGTCGAGGGTGACGTGCTCGAAGCGGAGCGAACGATAAGGAAGACGCCCCAGCTGCCAGCCGAAGTACTCGTCGATCGGGCCGGTATAGATCAGGCGGTTGAACGGTATCTCGTCACGAATTTCGCGGAAGTCGGTCTGCAGCATGATCTTGATGTTCGGATGGTCGAGCATGCGCTCGAACATCCTCGTGTATCCGCCGGCAGGCATCTTCTGGAAGCTGTCGCTGAAATATCGGTCATCGCGGTTGGTCCTGGTCGGCACTCGTGCCGTCACCGATTTGCTCAGCTGGTTCGGATCGACGCCCCATTGCTTTCTGGTGTAGCCACGGAAGAATTTTTCGTAGAGTTCGCGTCCCACGGTGCTGACGACAACATCCTCGGCCGTTCGCACGTCCTCTACCGTTTCGCGTCGCGACGCGAAGAACTCCTCCAACTGTGCAGAATTCAGTTCGAGGCCATAAAGGCGGTTTATCGTGTCGAGATTGATCGGGATGGGGAGCAGTATCCCATCCACCGCCGCCAGAACCCTATGCTCGTATGTGCGCCATTGGGTGAACTGCGAGAGGTAGTCCACGATCGACTGGCTGTTGGTGTGAAAAATATGTGGCCCATAGCGGTGGATGAGGATGCCGGCTTCATTATAGCAATCATAGGCGTTGCCGCCGACATGGCTGCGGCGATCGACCAAGAGAACGCTTTCATGACGCTGCGAGGCTATTCTTTCGGCAAGCACGCTGCCGGCAAACCCCGCGCCGACGATCAGCCAATCGAACATGGCTATGCGCTCCTGCGCAACGGGACGACCTTCTTGCGTCGGTAGGCGCCCTCAATGTGAGCGGCCATGGCCGTCCATGTTCTTTCCCACGACATGTCAGCCAGATAGGCATCGACTTGCGGCAGCAGCATCTCACGCGGTCGCAAAAGCATGGAGCGCAGCTTGCTCTCCAAGTCGTCACTGTCGGCGATTTCCACCAGTCCAGCAGCGCCGTAGCTGCGCACGACGTCAACGATCGCCGTCGAGATTACGGGCAGGCCCGCAGCCAGGAACTCTGGCGTCTTGGTTGGGCTGATGAACCGGGTCGCCTCGTTGAGTGCAAACGGCATCCAGCCGGCATCCCAATGGCGCAGATAATCGGGCAGGTCGCAGTAGGCCTTGGCACCCAACCAATGCAGGTTGTCGGCCTTCGGCAGGATTGCAGGATCGATTTTGACCACGGGGCCAATCATGACGAAATGCACGTCCGGCATCGTCCGCGCCGCTAGCGCCACGAGTCCGGCGTCCAGCCGCTCGTCGATGACGCCGAAATACCCCACCCTCGGGTGAGGAATGCCGGCCTGATCGGCTGGGTCCTTTCCTGGCAGCCTTGCCTTGTGAAAGTGTTTCACGTCGATGCTGCTCGGAAAGGGGTAAATAGCCTGATGCAGGCGG
The DNA here is from genome assembly GCF_003998485.1 of Mesorhizobium sp. M7A.F.Ca.CA.001.04.2.1. NCBI lineage: Bacteria > Pseudomonadati > Pseudomonadota > Alphaproteobacteria > Hyphomicrobiales > Phyllobacteriaceae > Mesorhizobium > Mesorhizobium sp. M7A.F.Ca.CA.001.04.2.1. The sequence goes on along the minus strand of NZ_RZQT01000108.1, from coordinate 8,013 downwards.
CGCTTGGTCTCGAACAGGCTCAGGCCACCGGTGAAAACGAGATCGGCGCGGCGCAGAAGTGCCTTTTCCATCTGCGCCAGTTCGGGCGGCGCATTCTTGAAAGCGGAGAGTTCGTCCATGCAGTCGTAGACGCATATGTCTGGGTCAAGAAACTCCGTGAAGCGGAGAGCCATCGGCGTGTAATACCAGGCGATCAGCCGGCTGTGCGGCATAGAAGCTATGATCTGCTGAACAAACCTCCGCTGCACGGCATCTGATTTCGCGGCCGACGCGCCGAGCGGCAGCACTGGTGTCACGATCAGGATGTTTGGCGATGCCTCGCTCGTCCGCATCTGCGGCTGTGGCAGTTCTTCGAAAACAGGCTCCTCAAAGTAGACCACTCTCTGCTGCTCGGATGCGAGGGTGAGGATATGCTGCGGCCGTTGATGAACGAAATTCCATCGCAAGTGGGAGAAGCAAACCAGTAGATTTTCCCTGCCAGTGTGTTTACTGGCGGATACCCTGCCCAAGGCTGCTTCCATTGAGATGTTCCTTCCCGTAATCTTTAGTTTATGTTACGACTAACATTTGTTAAGCGCGGATCGAGGAGAAATAGACTTCGATGCCAGCTCCTAACTTTCCAGCGCGTGAGTTGTTCCAAGGTGAAGTGAAGAGCTCTCGGTCACCGCTCGGATCACGAATGCGACCATATTTCCGCGAAGCTGAGAACGCCCGCCGCGCATCGCCGGGCTTTGAAAGCGTGAGCGACGGGGGAATGTCGGTGGAGAACGGACCTGCCGTATTTGCGTTGAAGTCGCTGGCTATAAAATGCGCAGGACATCAAGTTGATTCGCCCGCATCGCTGGCGAGTCCGTGCCAGGCGAATTCCGGGGCTGATATGAAGATCGACTTTGCGACCAACGTTTTTCCGCTGTTTCATCCGCAAAGCGTGGATGACCTCAAGGACCCTTGCCCCGTCTTTGATGGCAGCCTGTGGCACGTCTTCGGCTCGAGCGGCACGGTGACCACCGAAACGTGGACGATACTGCACGCCACGGCGCCGGACCTTTATGGGCCGTGGACCGAGCATCAGTCGATCGAGCTTCCAATCAATGGGAGTGGTGTTGCGGCTCCGGGGGTCATCCACGAAAGCGGCGTCTTTCACATGTTCATCCAGACCGAGTTCATGAAGTCTGGCGGCCGCTGCGAGCATGCGGTTTCCAATGACGGGTTCCAGTGGGTGGTTCTTAGCCCCGCCATCCTCGCGATCCCGGACACGGAGGAAGATGGCATTTACGATCCGCATCCCGCACTTATTGGCGGCAAGCGCTACCTCGTCTATTCCGCCATGCCAAAATTCACCAGGGTGCCGCAGCCCGACATCTATCTCGCACGCAGCCAATCCGACTCATGGTTCGGTCCCTGGAAGCGGATCGGCAAGATCCTCGACCACAATGATGTGCCTCACCACAACACGAGAGAGGATCCCGACTATGAATGGGGCATTGAGGGCGCACAACTGGTCGAATTGCCGGACGGTCGCGTGCTTCTCAATGCCACTTGCTTTCTGCCCAATGGCCTTCGCGGGAACCGGCAACGCGTGTTTTTTGCCATCGCGGATAACGTTGCTGGACCTTACGTCTCGATCGGCCCGGTGCTGGAACCAGGCCAGCCGGGAGAGAACGGCCACTCGACAGTGATGATCGAAGGCAGCCAGCTTTCACTGTTTTATCAGAGCCGGGTCGCCACGACTGATCATCGGTGGCGCTACGGCTTGGCCAGATGTGACGTCGCTCTGCTTTCCAGGGTCGCGTGATCCGGTCGGCGCCACTCGTAGCGACTGCATCAACGAACTGGACGGCTCGCATTGCGAATAAGCGTCCGTGGCTCGAGACATTCCCGCGGAAAACTGCCGGAATTAAGTGTTCCTCGCACGGAACAATGCATCAGAGCTGAGGTTCGGCTGACTTCCAACCAGGAGTCAGCCATGTATTACACCGACAAGAAATTGCAGTACCCGGTTCGTGTGGAAACGCCCAATCCAGTCTTTGCCCGTGCCTTGCAGCAGGCCATCGGCGGAGTAGAAGGCGAGATCCGCGTGGCCTTGCAGTATTTCTTCCAGGCATGGGGATGCCGCGGGCCGGCCAAATACCGCGACCTGTTGTTGAACACGGCGACCGAGGAGCTCGGCCATATCGAAATGCTGGCGACTGCGGTCGCCCTCAATCTTGAGGGTGCACCACTTTCGCTGCAGGAGGACATCTCGTCGGACACGGTCGGCGGCTCGGTCCTCAACGGGATGAACTTCCGCCATATCTTGTCGACCGGCCTGGCCGCACTGCCTGAAAACGCCAACGGCGTTCCCTTCAATGCTTCGCATGTCTATGCCAGCGGCAATCTTGCCGCGGATATGGTCGCAAACGTCACCGCGGAAGGAAGCGGCCGCGTGCTTGCGACCCGCCTGTACAACATGACCAGCGATCCCGGCATGAAGGACATGCTGTCCTTCCTTATTGCGCGCGACACCATGCACCAACAGCAGTGGCTCGCGGCAATCGAAGATATGGGCGGACTGAACGCGTCTCTGCCGGTCCCCAACTCCTTCCCGCAGGAAAAGGAGCATCAGGACGTATCCTATGCCTTCATCAATTGCTTCGTCGAAGGTGTCGAACCAGCGCAGGGTCGTTGGAGCGAAGGACCGTCGATGGACGGCAAGGGCGAGTTCTCCCTGGTCGCCGGTTCGCCAATGGGCGAGGAGCCCATGCTGTCGCCGCCTCGGCCAAGTTCCGGCGCCCAGAGCGAGCAGATGATCGACAGGCGGGCAGCCGAATAGGCAAAGATAGCAATGCCGGAGGCAGCCGGCACTCGGCTGTCTCCTGCTAGCGGCTCCTGCGGAGTCGGGCGCACCCGGTGGTACCGAGCAACTGGCGCTCCGCACGAGGGATAGCGCGACCCATTGGTGACTGGTGCGTGCCTGACGAAGCTCTCCATTTCCGCTTCGACATAAATGCTTCACCTAGGGAACATCGCCGGCTCCGCGAAGTTGGACAGCCACGGAGGACGTGCACATGAACAGTGTCATCTATCTTATCGGCGTTATCGTTGTCGTGCTGGCGGTCCTCTCCTTCCTCGGTCTTCACTAGGTGGCCCCATGCAGCATGAAAACGATCAGGGCGGACAGCCCACCGATTTCGACAAGGCGAAAAGCGACGTTTCCGAAAGGCTTCGCCAGGAAAATGAGCGTGCCAGCGAGTTGCTTCACGACGCGCGTGACACGGTCACCCGCAAGGCTGGCGACTATGCATCTGAAGCCAGGGAGGTCATCTCCGACAAGGCGCAGGAAGCGCAGCGCGACATCGGATCGACTCTGGCGGCGCTGGGCGGCGCACTGCGCGCGGCCAGTGATCACCTGGCCAACAACGATGAAAGGAACGCATCGAAGTTCGCATTGGATGCTGCCGGTGGCTTGGAGCGGCTTTCATCGTCATTGAAACAGAAGCCGTTCGGCCAGGTCCTGGAGGACGTGCAGTCCTTTGGCCGGCAAAATCCCGGTGTCCTGCTTGCCGGATCGGTATTGGCCGGATTGGCTCTCGGGCGGTTCATCAAGGCCTCGCCGCCGGCGGGTCGAGAATTTCAGGATGCGCCGGGAGACCTCAAATCCCACACCGATCAGGCACAGGGTTGGTCCGCTGATCGGTCGCAGGATTCTGGCGTCGTCGGCGATGATGGGGCCATGCAGAGCACGGAGCAGGACAGATGAACACCCAGGACAACCCAAGCCTTGCCGGGCTGATCACCGACTTGGCCCAGAATGTCACCACTTTGGTGCAAACCGAGGCCAGGCTGTTTCGGGCCGAGCTTTCTGAAAAGCTTGCCAAAGCCGGAGCAGGTGCCGCGGAAGTTCTGGGCGGCGCGATCTGCTTGCTCGCCGCGCTAATGGTGTTGCTGCAGGCACTCGTTATTGCACTGACGCGGGCAGGACTTGGCGCGGGGTGGTCTTCCCTGCTGGTCGGCGTGGTCGTGGCGGCCCTCGGCATTATCCTGCTGCGGACCGGGACGGCCAGCATGGCGCCTTCGGAACTTACCCCCGACCGCACCCAGGAACAGCTCAAGCGCGACGCGAGCGTGATCAAGGAACAAGTGAGATGACTGAGAAATCCGCAGCCGAACTTGAACGCGAGGCCGAGGCAGCCCGTGCGCGGGTGATGGAGACCGCCGAATCCATTCGAGGCAGGATGACGCCGGGACAATTGCTGGATGAGTTCACCGGGCTGTTCTCGGGAGGGGAGAGTTCGGCCATGCTCGCCAACCTCAGAACGCAGGTCCGAGACAATCCTTTGCCGGTCACCATGGTGGGAGCGGGTCTGGCTTGGCTGATGTTCGGCAGTGGTACCGCAGACACCGCCCGCGGTTCGGCTGGCTACTCAATGCCCTCGGCGCCGGGACGACATGATGAACGGGAACGTGGAGGCTTGGGCAGCACGCTTTCCGATGCCGCCGCATCTCTGTCATCGGCTGCCACCAGCGTCGGCGATACCGTTTCCAGCGCGGCAAGCAGCGCCGCGGAGGGTTTGACGGGCAGCACGGCCACTGCAAGATCGGTGACCGGCGACATGGCGGCGAAAGCCGCCCGCTCCGCGCAAGATCTTTTGGAGAACCAGCCCTTGGCCATAGCGGCCGCGGGTCTCGCCATCGGCGCCGCCATAGGTGCAATGCTGCCCCACACCGCAACGGAGGATGAGCAGCTAGGCGCCTATGGCGACAAGCTTCGCGATACCGCCGAAACCATGCTCGACAGGGGTCTCGACGAGGCCAAGCAGGTCGCCGCCGAAGCCTATGGAACCATCAAGCAGGAAGCTGGCCGGCAACATATGGAAGCAGACACGATCGCCGATCAGCTCGGCGAGATCGTGAAGTCCACAGCAGACAAGACCGAGCACGCCGTGCGTGAACGGATTTCCGATCCATCTCAGCGTCAAACCTAGCTTGAATGGATCAACGATAGTCGGTCTCGTCAGAAGGGCCGGCGTTGTTGTTCAGACGATGAACCGCTCAATCATTTCAGAGCGTAGAGGTAGGCCGCGATATCGCGCGCCTGCTGCTCCGAAATTCGGGTCGATGGCATGGCCGTGCGCGGATTGATTTCCCTGGCAGATCGTATCCAGCGGATCAGGTTCTCTGGATTGTTGGCCAGCCCGCCGCCGATAAAGGTGCGGTCAGCAAGACTGGCGTCGAGGCGTGGACCGACCTGCCCTTGCGCGCCCGGCACGCCCGAAATCGTATGGCAGCCGGAACAACCATTCGCAGTCATGATCGGCATGGCGCGCGCAATGTCACCTCCCGTGGCCGCCTCCGCCTCGTGGCGGATGTGCGCCGCCTGATCGGACCACCAGGTCATTCCGGCCACGCCCGCAACGAGCAGCACCAGCGCGGCGCTGGCGCCGGCAAGCAGCTTAGACAAGCTCGTAGGCATGCGCAGCCTCCCCCCTTCCGCTCGCCTTGATCCACAGCGCGGCCAGCAGCAGCGCTGCGCCGCCATAGATCAGTCCAGCGGGAACCCACATCACCAGCCCGGCAAGTTGCTGGTCTTCCAGGGGGCTCAAATTCCATAGTGCCGCACCCACCGCGTTCTGCGGGTACCAGAGCCGCGGCGAGAGCAGCAGGAGCACGCCAAGCAGGCCAGTGTGCAGCGAGGTGACGAAAAGATGCATCACTGCGGTCCCATAGGCATGCTGGCGGCCGGGACGCGGCAAGAGTACCCACCAGAACAGCAGCCCTGTTCCGAAGAAGCTCGCGTGCTGTGCATAGTGCATCACGCCGCGTTCGAGCGCAGCCTCGAACAACGCCGGAAGGTGCCAGATCCATATGGCCAGGCCGTGGGCAATGGTCGCGCTGAGCGGTCGAGTTACGAAAGACCAAACCGCATTCAGCCATCTGCCGTGCCCGGCCATTCCAAGAATGCGCCGGACCCCGGCGGGAAATCCCCACATCAAGGCCGCAGCCGGGCTGGCGGAGACCAGCAGCGGCGCCGCCACGGCCATCAGCAGTTCATGCTCGATCATATGCGCCGCAAAGATCTGCTCACCGAGTGCATGAATCGGGCTGACCAACGCGGCCGTCAACACGCCCCATCCGGCCGTGAACAGCAGAGCCTGGCGCAGCCGCAGAGTCCTGCCGCGGCTGCTGCGCCGCCAAAGCCGGCCAGCTCCAACGACATATATCAGGGCAAGCACGGCAAGTGGCAGGGTGATGGGCAGCGCGAGCGTCCACCCGGCCTCGGGTGCGCCGGCGCCATAGCAGATGGAAGTAGAGAACAGCCCGTCCAGATTCATCGCAGGCACTCATCCAGGATCAGCGCCGCGCTGCCTTGCATGAGGATCACAAGCGCAAACAGCAAGGCCGACAGCATGCCGAGATTGGCGACGAAGCGCTCTGTGGCGCGCGTACGCTCCGGCTTGAATGCGGCACCGCCTCGCCGCTTCGCCCGCCACGACAGCGCCCCGCCGAGCAGCGACAACAAGACGAGCAGCAGCGCCACGGGAAGCACGACCGGCACCTGGCGATTGCATTGCCAGGGCACCAGCGCATAATTCAGCTGTGTCGAGACCGCCCACGCCAGCGGCCCTGACAGAAGACCACCCCAAGACGTTCCCAGGCGTAATGCACGCATCTCAGCCTAGCCTCGGCACCCAGTAGATGAGCAGATAGATCGGAATCCAGGTCAGGACCACGAAGTCCCAGTAGAAGACATTGTCGCCGACATCGCCGAAGCGACGGCCGCTATAGCCGTGGCGCGTGAACATCAGCACAGTCAGCACGATGGTGTCGCCGACATCGGTGATGAGATGGGTGGTGTGCAGCCCGAGCAGCACCCAGAGCATCGATCCATAGGCATTGGTGTCCCAATAGATGTTGAGGGCCGGGAATTCGAACCAGCGCACGACGAGCGGAGCGATGCCGAGCAGCGACATGACCATCAGCCCGATCCGCACCGGCACCATCGAACATTGCTTGGCATAGCGGTGGAGGATGTGGTTAGGCACAAGGCTGACGATGAACAAAATGGTGACGATCGTTCCGGGCCAATGGTTCGGGCGCGGTGCGCTGAGGGGCCAGTCTGGCCATGACTGCGCAAGGTAGAGATAAGCGCCGGCCGCCAGCGCGAAGCCCGTGCCTTCCAGCGCCATGAAACCCAGCGTGCCCCACCAGGTCGGGCTGCGCGGACCGTGCCCGAAGGTGGGCAGGCCAGAAAGATCGGCGGCGGCGCGCTGCTTCATTCCTCGTCCTCCGGATCGCCCTTGGGCCAGAACCATCCGATCAACGTGATGGCGATTGGCGCGGCGCCCCAGACGATCGCCCAGGGCGTGAAGATTGAATAGAGAAACGTGCCGCCGACGGCCAGCGCCGCTAAAAGCGGCCAGATCGAAGGGGCGGCCGATTTCTCGCGAATGTCGGGATGAGCTTCGGCCACGGTCGAGATGAGGAGTTCGCGCGCGTCGACGCGGAGCCCGGTCGCTACAGGGAGCGCCTCGCGCTCGGCCCAGAGCGGCTCGATATGAGTCACGATGGGAATGCGTGCGAAATTATAGCTCGGCGGCGGCGAGGATGTTGCCCACTCCAAGGTTCCTGCGTCCCACGGATTGTTGCCGGCCGAGGTGCCTTTCAACGCGCCATGCACAAGGTTGAAGGTGAACAGGACAAAGCTCAGGAAGAAGAGTAACGCCCCAGCCGAGATGAAAAGGTTGATGTTGCCCCAGCCAAGCTCGGCCGGATAGGTGTAGACACGTCGTGGCATGCCCCACAGGCCGACCAGATGCATCGGGAAAAAGGCTGCATTGAACCCGATGAAGGCCAGCCAGAAATGCCACCGCCCGAGGCGTTCGCTCATCATGCGGCCGGTGACCTTCGGGAACCAGAAATAAGCCGCGCCAAGCAGCGGGAACACCGAGCCGCCGATCAGCACGTAATGGAAATGAGCGACGACGAAATAGGTGTCGTGGACCTGAAGATCCAGTGGCACTGAGGCGAGCATCA
>NZ_RZQT01000107.1:0-19498 GCF_003998485.1 Mesorhizobium sp. M7A.F.Ca.CA.001.04.2.1 | reverse complement strand
CGTCAGTGCGGCCGTCGTGTCCTCGACCTTCTGAACCGCAAAGCTGAAATCCACCGGACTCGCGTTGGATACATAGCCTTCGATCGCCAGCGTGTAGCTGCCGCTGAAGGCTAGCGTCTGGACGTCGATGTCTCCATTCTGGAACCAGTTCGACCAGACCGTTCGGCCGAACGGATCGATGAGGCGCCAAGAGACCGTGACGCCGGTATTGCTCTGCTGGTCGAAGAAGAACTTCTCGCCGGCCTGCGAATCGAAGCGGTAGAGCGCCGTCTCCGTGCCGCTCGGCAGCGTCCCCGACACCGGCGTGCCCGAGGTGATCGGCGTCGCCGTAGCAACATCAAGCAGCCGGAAGCTGTAGGAACCGGTTGCATCCGCCGCACCCGTGACACTGAGCGTGTAATCGCCGGCAACCAGATCGAGAGCCGAAGTTGCCGCCCCGCTTTGGCCATCCGAATTGGTGATGGCGATCCCTGGGACTTCGGTTCCATGCGGACCCGTGAGACTCCAGGCTAAGTGCCCGTCACTCGTCAGCGCGTCGAAATAGATCCTCGTGTCTTCAGAAATGTTAAAGGTGAATTGATCTGTTTCTCCAGGTACGTCTATCGACCCGTGAACCGGCATGAAGTCAGCGGACAAGAGCAGTCGTGGTTCAAGCGCCTCGAAATGAACGGCTCGTGTTTCGTATTCGCGCCGATTTCGCTGCCGCTTTTCTTTCTTGGACTTAGTGAGATATCCGATCGCTGCTGAAAGCGCAGATGCCGAGCAACTGTTTCGAAAGTTCGCGTTCCGATAGCGAAAGGTCATGCCACCAGCCCCCGGCTAGGCACTCGAACGGTATGATTGGAAGCTGAGCGTTGTTTTTCATGGCGAGCGAGAAGCGCCGCCCCCAAACAGGGCCATCTTCGCGCCGCGCATGACGCGATCTGACTTTGGCCAGACACCTCTGGCACCGTAGCGCGCGAAGAGCATAGGAAGACCGTCGTCGAAGGGCCCGCGCAACCGACACTCGCGCTGCTAGACAACGCGGGCAACAACAAATCCGTGAACGTGAACGCTGCCACGTCGGCTACTCCCAGCAACTCGGCAACACTATCGTTTGCCAAGTTACAGATGCTCGAGCACGAAAATTCTGCCAGCTTAATCAGGCTACTAAGCGCCTGAAACCCCGTCGTTATTATTCTCCCGCTCGCATTTCCCCTAAATTTCAGGTTGCGACTGCGGTACCCTGATGTCAACTGATTTATTAGCTACTTCGAAAATAGAATCCGCACGATGCCAAACATTTCCACGCAAGTCTTTGAATTTCTTATACTGCGCCTAAAAGGCCGATGCCTGAGATCCATGTGCCCTAAAGGGCCGCGTCGCGGTAGCTATCACTCCAATTTTTTGCAGGCTGTCAGTTGTGGACTGAATGTCTGAAATGCGCCTCGAAGCCCACATCAGGGTTCGGCGTACGGAAGGTCCTGTTTTGGCCAGTTCGAGACGCGAACGCACCGTGACCAACTGCTCACGACGAACTGCTTGCACCACTCGCGCACCAGGCGGGGCTTTTCGCGTCTGGAATGGCAGAAGCTTCGCGAACGCAACGAAGCCCTCGACTGCCGGGTCTATGCCCGTGCCGCCGCCTGATCATCGGTGCCGACCGCTGGCCGGAATCGACTTGGCGCGACCTCGAGGCGGAGTTCGGCAGAACCGTCGGTGCCTGTGAGCCGGAAGTGGCTGCCGCATCCGCGTTGCCACGTTTGGCATCAGCTTCGAACAGTCAAAACACGCGTCCGCAGAGCCGGCAGCCCAGGCTGAGGACTAGGCGTGTCCGTTTGAGCAGCTGGATGGAGTAACGAAGCGCTGTCCGAGACAAGGCGCCCCCGAAATAAATCCGTCTAGCAGACGCAACAACTTTGTTGCCGGCCGGACGGTTATTCACCGTGTTCCAAGTTACGCTGTTTCTAGCCGTAAATTTTGCTGCAAACCCGAGCGTCGCATGTCAAGATGGGTTTGGGTAAGGGTGGGGAATTTTATATGTACACGGCAATGAGCCAGAAGCTGGCGAGCTATGGCCAGTGGACGTATCGGGGTGCGTGGGCACTTGAAATCGTTGCGGCAATCATCGGTCTAGCAACCGGCGTCGCTCTGAGTTACCGCGGCTTTGTTGCCAATGAGGCGGCGGACTCAATGGACCTTGTCCTTGCGAGTGCCCCCTTCTTTATGATCGCGATTGCCGAGCTGACGAAAATCCCAATCGCCACACTTCTGTTCGGCGCCTCGTGGATTTGGAAACCTGTTATCCTGGCGTTTCTACTCGTGTTGGCCGGCATCACTTTTGAGACAGTTCTACTCGGATTGGAGCGCGCCAGCACAATGCGGGAGGTGCAGTATGCCAACTTCGCCAACCAAACCAAAACACTCCAGCAAGAGCTCGAGAATCTCAAGGCGGCAGCCGAAAGTTTGCGAAACAGTGACGACGAGGCAAAGGCCGGAGCGATCTGGAGCAGCTCAGTGGATTGGCTGACACCGAGCGCGACAAATTGCGTGCCCGGATAACTGAGGTTGACGAAGAGCTGCAGGCCGCAACCACCCTTTCACCTGCGGCTGCGCGAGCCAAAGAACTTCTCGAGGAGAAACAAGCAGCGCTAAGCGCGCTGGTGGAACGGCGCGATCGAGAGATCAAGGACGCCGTGGAGCAGTTCGAGCGACAGCGGGATAGCTACGTTGATCGCGTAAAGAGCGCGCGCGAAACGGGCGACCTTGCATCAGTGCAGCGCAACGAAGAAGGGCTGAACAAACTAACTAATCCGCGGCTCAAAAAAGAGGCTGAATTCGCGCCGAAATTGGCCGAATTGGAGCCCGCAGTCGCCGCAGCCCGCACCGAATATGAGAGGCTGCGACAAGATAGTCCTCCGATGACCCTCCAAGACAAACAACGCCTTGAGGCTAGGCGAAACGATCTGGAGAAGCTCTATGATGGCACCGCGGCCGATTGGGACCGTAAGCTTGACGAGGCACGTACCGCGCTAGCGGCCGCTCAGGAAGTCGCAACTCGCAAGTCGGAAACGCTCGCCAAGAACCAGCAGCGGCAAGAGGCCATCGCGACGGAACTCAGCCGCCTGGAAACAGAGCGCCTCCCGGTCGCTCGCAACGATCAGATTCGTAGGCTGGCAGCTCGCTGGTACGGGCAGAAGCCAGAAGACGTTACGGACGCTCAGGCCGGCACGGTATCGACGATCTGGTTTGCCTCGCTTGCATTCATCGCCGCACTAGCGGGGCCGATCACGGCGATGGTTGCGCTGGCCCTGCAACGCATCGGCGCACAACCCGAAGTTCAGCGTGACAGCAAACTCTCGCGTTTGTTGCGCCGAATGCTGTTACGCTGGCGGTGGCGCCGTGTCCGAAAGGTACTCGTGCAGGTGCCTTTTGACAGACAGGTAGAAAAGCGCGTCGAGGTTCCTGTCGAAGTCGAGAAGGTTGTCAAAGAGATCCTCTATGTGCCTATCCTTACTGACGACCCGGAGGCGTTGCGCCGGGCATTGGATCGGGAACTGCCTCCAGAAGTAATCGATGTGGTGAAGGTTTCTGCAAAAGGGCAATACGACCAACTAGAGAAAGACTTGGAAGGTGAACTGAAATTAGACCTTGACCAGCCGGCAACGAGGGCAAAACGGGGTGGTAGACGTGCTCGTACGACATAACACCAAGCTTCTCGAACAGGCGATCGATCTGCAGATCAAACGGTCGGCCATTCCAACTCTGCAAGCAGAAGCAGCTGCGCACGACAAGATCGCTCGCGCCAATGCATTTCGGCGAATGGCTAGCGGCGCTGCCATCGCAATGGCCGCTATTGGGATTGGTGTGGGTGTATGGCTGGTCTTTGATCGCGACCCAACGGTGATCCAGCCGGAGCCGCCGGTCGCCCAAAACGATCCGCCAAACCCGAACGAGAACCTACCAAGAGAGACGAAGAAATCAGAAGACAGAATTCCGGGTGGCGAGACGATCGCCCAGGAGGAAAAGACCGACAAGCCGAAGTCGCCGCCAATCGAGCAGCCGACGCCGCCGCCCGCAGACTCAGCCAATCCAGATACGTTCGATTTCGTAAAGTTCGCCAATCGCCAAGTGACCTACGCCGGCAGCACTTGGCAACTCGAGTCCGGTCATCATTTTGACAGTGAGAAAGCTCCAACTTGGGACACGGCTTGGTGCTATACGCGCAAACTGGCAAACACCGGAGTCGAGGTTCAGGTAAGTCTTGTCAACAGACCTTCACCTACGTCGAAGCCGGAGGCACCGGTGTCGTCGATCGAGACACTCTCATCAGTAGGCCTTGACGACAATTCGGCGCGAGAACTCGCCAGCCGTTGCCTCTGGCTCGACGAGGCCAGTTTCGCGCCAAGCGATTTCGACATGGACAATAAGCGAAAAGAAGCAGCTGTCGCGGCCGAAGAACTGTCGGTTCGGCAGGACGGATGGGACGCGATCGGAAACGATCTGCCGGGTATGCCTGCTTGGAATGTCACACTTGAACAGTGCCAATCCCAATGCGAAGCAGATCGCCGCTGCTTAGCACTCACCTACGACAAGAAACACGCCGCCTGTTTCATGAAGAGTAACGGGTCAATTTTGGTTAGGAGTCCCGACGCAGTGATGGCGGCGAAAGGAGCAATCAAGGCGAATCTCCAGTATTCCAGCCTCGTTTTCGGCAAGGACACGGTAGTAGTTGGGGGCGCTTACGCGAATGTGCGCAGCGGCTATGCCGACTGCGTATTGGCCTGCGCCGCTGATCAGAGATGTCTAGGCTTCAATTTTGACGGTCCGAACAAGATGTGCGCTATGCTCGACAACGTGACCTCATCGTCTCCCTTCAAGGGCGTGACTTCGGGCGTTAAGGCCACCCGCAGTTGAATTGGCACCGGTCCGAAAAGTGCGCAGAGAACAAGCCGTGACCGACAATGACTCAAACATGCTCACCAAAGAAAAATCTCCTAAACCCTCACCTTGTCGCCGATGGATGAGCGGTTTCGGGTGACGGTAAGGTTGTGCCGAAGGTCGATGTGAGACGCGAAACCCTCATTGAAAACGGCCGCTTTGCTGCCTCGAGGTCGGGCGCGGACGCAACCCCCACCCGCCAGCTGCAGGTATGGCCTTACGTCGCAAACTATTGGCTTTAGAAGCAGCGCATCGGGCTTCATTGACGATGCGACCATCACCATATGGTGATCCATAGCCTTCCAAAAAGAGAGAAGCTCGCTCTGGCGCGGTCGCACTCGGCCGTCAGCTGGCAATAGGCTGCTGAGTTTTCCGAGGTGTTCTGAACTGATGGCCTGATTAACCAAGTCATGAAGCTCGCTGCTGTTAATCGCGCCGATGGCCTGCTTCTCGCGGTGACTTAGGTTTATCAGCCCCATCTCGCTCTCCGTCCGCATAGACACCGTCACGTTCAACGCATTTGAGGTATCTGACAACACTCTTTTACGAGAAGGGCACCCAGAAGATGGTGGCTAAAGGTCAGATGACACCTTGTGCCACTATCGTCCTTGACCCGATGAGGTTGAGAGCCCGTCGACCGGCTGCTGCGCTTCATCGCCACGCACGCGCAGGTACCCTGCCACCGCGCACCGATACCGAAAAGTGAGGCCTTGTTTGCCCCCCCTTGCTACCGCGTTGCCCGGCGAACGGCCCGGCGGATGACCTCGCTCGAATCTGGATCGGGGTGCTCGCCACCGCCTTTCCATTCATCAGAAACCAGCCATTCTTCAAAGTAGAATAGCCATGTCGCAATCCATGGAATGAAGGTCTGGTCCAGGCGCATCGACCCCACCCACTCATGCGCTTTGGGCAGGTGCAGGCAGAGTCGGAGTGGATCGTGGTAGACGTGCGGCAATTTCTTTTCGCCAGCAAGAAGCTGAATGTCCGGTTCCAGCACCACAGCCTTCGCTGATCCGCCTCGCTCGTAGCTCAGTCGGACGCGATACTCCCGACTTAAGGGCGTGGGACGAACGAGATATTCCCAGGTCAGTCCTTTTGCATTCAACACGCCGTCACCCGCACAGATCGGGTTCGCTCGCAGGAACAAGAACTGCTGTGCCGGCGTGAGATCAGGACGGGTTGACCAGTTCATCATTCACCGAAGTACGTGTTCTTCGGCACAGCGGTCGCCGCGGCGCTGTTGGTCAACGTAAGACCGACCATAGGCGTAACAAAAAGCTTCTGCGACGCACGCGCGCCTGAAACCTGTTCCGTGCGGGCATCCATGACGCGCGCCACAACGGTCTTGCCGTAGGAATCGCCGAGTTTCTTGGTGATGCGGTCGAGGCCTTCGAGTTCAGCCAGGTTCTCAAAGTCTGCGAGCGCCTTCGCGTGCCAGGCAGAAAAGGCAGTGGCTCTTTGCGGCTCCTTGTTCCAGCGCTCGGCGAAATTCTCACCGACGGTCGTTTCGTTTGCGACTACATACATCAGCTTGCCGTTCACGAACGGCCGATCGATGAAGTGAGGCATCATCCGGATTGTTGCGATGACGACGTCTAGTTCGGAGTCAAAGGTGAATGTGTTTACGCAACACTCGTAGGCTTGCGCCGCTAGCGTCGTAATGACGATGGAGATCGGCGCGATGTCGGCCTCGATTTCGAAGAAATAGATGTCGCGGTGGCGCTTCAGCAGCTGAACCGTGCGGCGTAAAATGCCCTTGGCCCTCATGTGAACGGGGAAGGGCTCGATGTTCGCCTGCCTGTCAGATGCGATGGCTTTGCGAACCTTGAGGCGGGGCTGCATCGACGCGCGTTCCTCGAACAGTGCCCGATATCCTTTCGGGTTTGTGGGCTTGAATTCACTCAGGCTTTTGTCCGGCACCAACTCGCCGCCGTTGCTGCAGCCAGGGTTCACAATTGTAGGCGAAACATCCAAGTGGAATTCGCGCGCGTAGTTCAGGCGCCAACACCGCTTTTTCTCCTCAAGCATAGCTGCATAGCGTGCATTTTCGCGAGCCGGTCGCCAACGATCTTCTTCAACTCAGCAGGTGGGCGCACCGACGCAAATCGGAAAACGAGGCAGATAACATCAACATCGAAGTCCTCGCGGCCGAGCGGCTTCACAGAGGTGCCAAGCCCCGCCGATCCATGTGGGTAAACATCGATGTGCTGCAAAATGGCATTGTCCGACGAGGACAGCCAATCTGCGACCGCCTCATAGCTCGCTTTGGCGGCCTCCATTTGCGCGGTGGTCAGTTCGAGATCCTGACAGATCTCGTCCAATATCGAATAGACCTCGGATTTGCGCAGCAAGACATTCTGCGGCACGAGGCTTCTGGCAAGTTCGTTCATTTCATCACCTCGCTCAGTTGGTAGCATGGCACAAACGGCTCTGCCGGTTCCGTCAGAAACACAGGTTCGATGCGCGCCCGGTCGCGGCGAGCCGCTGCCGCGCCCATCCCCTTCAACTGAGTAATTTTCCGGGTGTCATCGAGCTTGAAGAACTTCTTCGGCACATCCGGGCAGAATCGAAACAGCGCCTCGCGCTCATATTCGTGACCCGTGAGCAACTTTGCCATCCCCATGGCACTGCGGGATTGACCGTCCATAAACAAACGGATGACATCAGAACCAAGGACGCCCCAGCCGGGCGCCTCTCCGATCATGTAAACTTCATTCACACAGCCAAGGCTGAGAACCCGCAGGCTGGTCGAAGGCCAACCCAATAAGGTGATGGCTTCAACGACTGCCATTGCGATCGGGTTGTTGCACCACGTGCCGCCGTCAAGCAGGCCGACATCGTCTGCAGTACGATGCCGCTTGAAATACGTGGGCGCCGCCGCCGTGGCCATCGCCGCATCGAGGGCAGACTTCTTGTAGTCCGTTTTCAATCGGCGATGATGCGCCGTCTTGTAGATATAGACACTGCGCAGGTCGGCATCCCATGCCGGGACCAAGAGCCGCGTCTTGGCATCGCCAATGCGCTTGCCCTCAAGCACACCGTCTAGCTCGGCGCGCAGCAATTCCGCATCATGCTTTGGCGCGGCGACGTGGCGAACCTCTCTCAACAGGTCACCGATGCGGGTCCAGATGGAGCCGCCGGCCTGCCCGAAGATATGGGGACCACGATGAACGTAGAGATCGAGGAGCCGCTTTGCCGGCAGTCCCAACGCAAGACCGATTGCCAGAATGCCACCGGTCGAAGTGCCGGCAATGAGATCAAAATACTCGCCGATTGGTCGGCCGATATCTTCTTCCAGCGTAGCCAGGAACGACGCTGGTTGAGTCCCCATGATACCGCCACCGTCGATACACAATATCCGGCGGATCGGCTCCGAAGTTTTCTCATCCAGCGTCGGCATTGTCATCCCTTCGGCGGATACGGGTCATTCCCGTACGAATTGCCGTCGCGAATTTCGCCGTTGGGGCGGTGGATAACGACTTCGCTTTTCTGGTTGATTGCGATCTCACGCGCTGCGCGTTCGGCGTCCGCCTGGGTGCTGTGGGTGGATGTTACCCGTTGGTTTCCGGCCCCCCGGACAGCCCATGCATTGTCATGGGGGACGACGTGCTGATTTTTACCAGCCATGCTACTCTCCTTCTTTCCTTGACCTGATTCGCAAATGGTAATACGATTCTGTACGCTCTGTCATAGGCCGAGCCCAAAAAAAGTCCCTTTAGGGGCTGACGATCTAGGTAAGGAAGTCTATACGATCTGTCATGATAGAGTCAAGCATCCCATCCACCTTCGCCGCCCGCCTGCGTGACATCCGTGAGAAAAGAGAACTGAGCCAATCAGAGCTTGCCCGTGAAGCTGGCATGCAGCCTTCGGCCATAGCCCACTTCGAGGCCGGCAGGCGCAAGCCATCCTTCGATAACGTCCGCGCGCTCGCAAAGGCCTTGAAGGTCACCGCTGACTATCTGCTCGGCACCAAGACGACCACAACCGCCTTCCGTGACGAAGACAAATTGTCCGCAAAGGACCGCAATTTTATCCAGAACATCATCGACACGATGATCGGCGACAAGAAGTAGGATCCGCCCTTGGCAGGCTTCCGGCTAAAGATGGCAACACAGCTCGGCGAAAAAATCGCCGCCGAGTTCGGTTTCGATCAGTTCCCGGTAAAGCCGTTCGAAATTGCACGGCAAAAAGAGATTGAGGTGCAAGCCAAGCCAGCCGACGTGAAGGGCGTATCGGGCGCGATTATTTTTGCGAACGACAAGGTGACCATCATCTACTCGAATGAGTACGGGAACGCCGGTTTCGAAAATTTTTCCTTGGGTCATGAGTTGGGCCATTATTTCTTACCCGGTCATCCGGAAGAGATCATAGCGCTCGGCGGAGCGCACATGTCCCGCGCAGACTTCACGCAGAATTCGTCAATCGAGCTTGAAGCCGATCATTTCGCGAGCGGCTTGCTTATGCCGACGGCGCTGACACGGAAATTTCTATCGAAGAATCAGGTCGGCCTCGACGGCATTCTGAAGCTGGCGGATGAAGCCGGATGCTCAGGCACCGCTGCCGCAATCCGAGCCGCCGAGTGCAGCGCTTATCCGCTTGCTGTCATCGTCTCGCACGGTGAGCAGATCGCCTACGCATTTATGTCGAACAGCTTCAAGGATCTGGACAAGCTTTTCTTTCTGCGAAAAGGGATGCCGTTGCCCGACAGCGAGACATTGCGCTTCAATAAGAGCCCCGCAAATGTCCTGCATGCGCGGCGCGCCAATGCAGAGACAACCCTCAATGAGTGGTTCGATTGCCCGAGGCGGTTGACCCTTGATGAAGAAGTCATCGGACTCGGAAACTATGGCTACACTCTAACGGTGCTCAGCAGCGAACTCTTGCCTGATGATCCCGCCGAAGAGGAAGACGAGGATGCTGCCCTCGAAGAGAGCTGGACGCCTCGGTTCGCTTATAAGCGATGATCGAACGAGCCTTCGTTTGGCGGGGTCGCGCACGTCCAGCGCTTTGTATGTGTAATGACTACGAGCAGCACATGGTCTGGGCCGAGTCTGCGGATCCCACGGCAGATCGCGCGATTCATCTATTGATCAGGTATAGGCAAACGCAGCGCGGCTATTCGCCCGCCTCTGCTCCGATACCCTATCGTCCGGCGGAAAAGTCGGGCATGATGTCGCCCGCCAGCAACTTCTCCTTCGACAGTAGACCAGCATCCTCGAGTGCCTCGAAATCCGGCAAATCGCGCAGCGTGTCGAGCCCGAACTCCAGCAGGAATTCTTTTGTCGTCACGTAGGTGTAGGGCGCGCCCGGCGTCGGGCTACGCGGGCCGGAAGCGATCAGACCGGCACCGCGCAGATGACCAATAAAATCACGACTGATCTCCTTGCCGAAGAAAGATGACAACTCGGCACGGGTGATCGGCTGGAAGTAGCCGATGCACATCAGCACGAGCACCTCTGACTGCGTGAGGTCCACCGCGCGCTCGTTACCGCCGACTGCACTGCGGATAGCGTCTGCATAAGCCGGCCGGGTCAGATGCTTCCAGCCACCAGCGACGGCGACGAGGTCATAGGGTCGACCGCGCAGTTCTTCGCGGATGTCGTCGATCAGCAGGTCGATGCTGCAGTTTTTTCCGACGATCCGCGCGAGCGTCTCGCGGCCGACCGGTTCGCTGGCGGCGAAGATGGTCGCTTCGACACGGTTCTTCCATTCGCGCCATCGCGCCTCCGGCGGCAGGTGATCCAGCTCCCGGTCAAACAGCTGGTCAGCTGATCGACGGTCATCTGGCCGATCCGTTCCGCGTCTCCGCACCGCTTCCACCATGGTCGTCACAGCCCGTAGCTGCGAAAGGTTGGGCGGCCCGACAGCTCGCGCACGGCACCGAGTTCGACCAGCCGGTCGAACAGGCGGCGCAGGCCGCGGTCGCTCATGCCGGCGATCTTTTCGGATGCCACGATCGCGTCGTCGGACAGGAGCCTTTCGACGACCATGTCCGCCGCCTTGGCCCGGAGTTTCGGCGCGACCGCAAGCAGCCGGTCCGCGCGGCGCTCGAGCTCGACGGATAAATCAATGGCGCGCAGCGCGGCGCGCGCCTGCGCGGCCAGCAGGCCTTTCGCACGCTCATCAGGATCTGTCTCAATGCCTGTCGCTACGGAGCTGGCTGCCAGTCGAGGCGTGCGGGCGCCTGTCCCCAAGGCTGCCTCGGCGCCCAGCAGCGGCATGGCGTATGCCCAACCCAGCCGCTGCGCCCGCAGGGCGTCGGCGAGCCAAGCTCCAACGGTGCGTGCGAAGCCACGGCGTTCGGCGGCCGTGAACGCACCGGTCAGCATGCCGACCATTCCGATGCCTGCGGAAAGCTGTCGAAGATCATCCACCAGATCGCTGACCGCCTCATCATCCGGCGCGTAGCCAAACTCCTCCAACACCGCCGCGAGATTTTTCTCCGTCAGGAGATCCTCTGCTGGCCGAGATGCCAGCCGACGCCAGGCGAGGAGAAAACGGCCGGCGGGGCCGACATTGTCGCCGGGCCGGGTGAGCAACACGGCGTCGCGCAGCGCGCTTTCATCCTCGACGCGGCCAGCCTGCTTGGCCGTTGCCACGGCAGCCGAAAGCGCCAGGCGCTGCCGCAAGGCGCCGGCCCACCGCTCCTGACGGCGGACGACAGCATCGAGCGCGCCGATGGCAGCGCCCGCGGCGAGCGAGACGTCCTCGAATTCGTTTCCCGCATGACCGTGCGCATCCGAGATGGCCCGGCGCAGCCAGGTCGGCACCGCTGCCATTGGCACGGTTGGAGGGGTTCCGGCAGGCGTGGCGTGGTAACGTGCAGAAGGTCTGGGACGCAGAATCATGGAGGGCACGATGAATCATGGCGGCGCTTTTAGCAATAGAAACGGACGAAAAGCGCTGCGCTTGTCGCGCGTCTACAACGAATGATAATGTTGCATTATCGTTCGTTACAAGCCATGCTAGCAGAATGGCCCCTATCGTCGACCTGAGCCGCGAAAATCGTCCTGAGGAGAGCAAAGCGCCGTCCCACAGCACGACCGCGATCGCCAGCACCTCCCCTCCCTCGCCTCCAGCTGACGACTTGCCTGATATTGTCGATATCGTCATGGAAATGGCGCAGGCACCCTGCGAGCCGCAAAACGCCCCTCCCCTGCCGGCGCACCTGGAAGGGCTCGCCGAGCGCGCGCGCGATTACGTCGAGGCAGCAAGCTCGGCGAACACCCGGCGCGCCTACGCCGCCGATTGGAAGCATTTTTGCGCCTGGGCGCGCCGCCAGCATCTCGATGTGTTGCCGCCCGACCCGCAGGTCGTTGGCCTTTACATCACGGCCTGCGCGTCCGGTAAGGTGACGGGCGACAAGAAGCCGAACGCCGTCTCGACCATCGAGCGACGTCTCTCCTCGATCACCTGGAATTTTTCTCAGCGTGGCCAGCCATTGGACAGGAAGGACCGGCATATCGCCACTGTGCTGGCCGGCATTCGCAACACCCACGCCTCCCCTCCCCGGCAAAAGGAAGCCATTCTGACTGAAGACCTGATTGCCATGCTCGAGACCCTTGACCGTGGAACGTTGCGCGGCCTGCGCGACCGCGCCATGCTCCTGTTGGGTTTCGCCGGCGGCCTGCGGCGTTCTGAAATCGTTGGCCTGGACGTTGCCAGGGACCAAACCCAGGACGGCCGCGGCTGGATCGAGGTTTTGGACAAAGGCGTTCTCGTCGCATTGCGCGGAAAGACCGGCTGGCGCGAGGTCGAGATCGGCCGTGGCTCGTCCGATGCCACATGCCCGGTTGTGGCGGTGCAAACCTGGCTGAAACTGGCGAGGGTCGGCCATGGGCCGTTGTTTCGACGCGTCACCGGAAACGGCAAAGCAGTTGCAGCCGAGCGGCTCAACGACCAGGAAGTGGCGCGGCTGGTCAAACGCACCGCCCTCGCAGCCGGGGTTCGTGGCGACCTGTCCGAAGGCGATCGTGCAGAGAAATTTTCCGGTCATTCCTTGCGCGCCGGTCTTGCCTCATCGGCTGAGGTCGACGAGCGTTACGTTCAAAAGCAGCTTGGCCATACGTCGGCCGAAATGACCCGCCGCTACCAGCGGCGCAGGGACCGGTTTCGCGTCAATCTCACCAGGGCCAGTGGACTGTAGGCCCCCTCCCCTGGCGGATCGGTCTATCGCCAAGACAGCTGATCCCTCGGCAGCCGACCACTGGGGTCGAATACAGCCACCTTGTGCGGGAGATCGGGGCCCCAGTTCCAAAGGACCAGATTGCGATCCTCCATCTCGGCCCCCGGCGCGAAGCTCGGAACCACGATGCCGGCAACATTTCGGGGTTGCAACCGCTCATAGATGGACCAGGACGCTGGACGTTCTCCGTTGCTGAGAGCCGTCGCCCAGGCACAGGCCATCTCTTCGAGCGTCACAGAAAACTCTCCTCTCCGCTCTTCCGTTGTCAGATCCGCGATGTCGTCACAATCGATCTCATAGGAGCAAAACACGCAGGGATCGATCCGCTGTGCGAAGCCCTGGTTGGCTTCCTTGATCGCTGTCATGATGGTCAGCGCCAGATAGAGCGCCGGCACGCCTTTGGGATTGAATCGAGCCCCTCGGATCGCCGCTCCTTCGCCGGAAGTCGGCTTGAATGCCCAACGTGGATCATGTGCGCGGTAGCAGGTTCCGACGAACCTCACGCAAACCCGCCAACGGCCATGTGATCGAGATAATCACGGACCGCTGCTGCCTTGCCGTCCTTCACCAGCGCCTCAGCGGTGCGTCCCCCAAATGCCGGAAGCGGCTGAGCCCGATACCAGGCCATCGCCTGCTCCTTGCCACCCGCCCATTCCGTCACTCGGCTGATGATCTCGAGCATTTCTCGCAGACGCCCCTGGGTCTTTACCGTGGCGCTACGCTCTGACCGATAAAGCGTCTCGCGTGCAAGACCTGCAGTCTGGGCCAACTGGCCTTTGGACATGCCAAAACCGTCCGCGACCTGCCCAATCGCAATCTTCCCATTCCGGTCCATGTAGGACAAGATGAGAGGTCCATTCTGCTCGGCTATCTTGAGTGCCTGGCCCATGGTGTTCATCCTACCATATCGGGAGTCATATTTCGTGTGCAGAAGATATGGCACTTGTAGACTGTTTTCAAGAACGAACCCGTTCAGTGGCCGCGCCGCAAACCCCGCCGACAGGTGGGAATGTGCCAGGCCACCTCAACAGCACCGGTCACATCCTTACGCCGCTGCCCCGCGATATCTTGCCGCTCATCCGGTCATCCGTGCTGACGCGCCATTGGCTTTCAGCGCCGCCATGAGCATAGGTCCAACAGAAAACTCACCCGCTTTTGCCTTTTCGGTCAGCACGCGCAGATAACCGCCAGCCGAGTTGATATGCTGCGCTCTTTGCAGAATGCAGGCGATCACGATCGCGGCAACTTCCTGGCCCATCACATGGCAAGCCTCCTCATAGGCTGAAGGCGACACGCCAAGGTATCCTCGCACCTGGGCGGCGGTCATCATCAAGTCGCGCCAGCTTCCGATCCCGTTGACGGCATAGTCGGCAATATCGGGACAGGCCCGCAGCACCAGTCCAATCGGGTAGCCTTTCGGCTTCTCGGGGGGGTGGGATGTTGGCTCGGCCTCCGCCCTGCTTTTTTCGAAAGCCGGTTCAAATACAAAAGCGGAGTCTGTGTTTGAATCAGATTGCTGCCGCTCATTATGGGACTCATTGCCGCTAGGATTCTTGGCATTTGTGAAGCTTTCCAGCATCTTGTTGACCGCTTCGTGCAGCTCTACCAGCTCGGCGACGACCCCTTCCAGCTCCGACAGGCCTGCCCGGCGTGGAATTGCGTCCACAATGGCCCGGAACCGCTTCCACAGCGTTCCCCAGTCCCCGGGCACATCCTCCTCGACAGCGGCCTCGATCAGCTTATGGATGTCGCGGCGGTGCAGCGTGATGCGCTCCCGCATCAGTCTGAGCGCCCGACCGTCGGCTCGAACCTGGTCGGCCGCCTGCTGAAACTCCGCTGCCCTGGTGATCAACGGGGCCAGGGAGAAGCCGAAGGCCTCCACCACAGCCCCGCCCGGCCCTTTGCGGGCAAATCTTTTGCCGTTGGCGCTGTCCCTGCGGATGATGAGGCCGCAACTTACCAGTTCCGCCAGGTTCCTGCGCAGCGTGGAATCGGCCATGCCGTGCGCCCGCAGCGATAGCTGAGCGTTGGACGGAAAGACCATCAACCCGTTTTCCTCGCTGATCTGGTCGTCTGGATAAAACGTCAAAAGCCCGCTGAGCACCGCCAGGGCGCGATCGCCGACGCCGA
This sequence comes from Mesorhizobium sp. M7A.F.Ca.CA.001.04.2.1, assembly GCF_003998485.1. Classification (NCBI taxonomy): domain Bacteria; kingdom Pseudomonadati; phylum Pseudomonadota; class Alphaproteobacteria; order Hyphomicrobiales; family Phyllobacteriaceae; genus Mesorhizobium; species Mesorhizobium sp. M7A.F.Ca.CA.001.04.2.1. Next base: position 4,263 of record NZ_RZQT01000107.1, on the reverse strand, counting down.
CAATCGACTTGCCCTCGCACAGCCACCGATAAACCTGCCATTTCTCGACGACAGACCCCTGAGGTATCTGCCTTGACGCCGTGTTGGCTTTCACCAACGCAAGCGTCATCGGCCGCCGCCCGAAGGGCGTCGTCGCAAACCCACTCTCCATTTCCCTCACCTTTCAATCAGGCAAAAGAAATCTGCTCGCCGAAATGGCGCCACGACTCTTGACAGTGATTCGGGGAAGTGCGATTCTCAGCTTGCTACAGACGAGAAGGGCTTCCGCGACGGCGACGTTCGGGGGCCTTTTTCTTTTGCGGTTTCAGTCTCCTGTTTTCTTGGCTGTTTCCGATTGCCGAAAAGCCTCGAAAAGCTCGTCCAGCCGATCGGTTATGAACGCTCCGAACGGCGAGGCTTCCTTGGCCTTCAGGGCAAGCGTAAACACTTTTCCTGTGTCGGTGATCTTGGCTCGCACGGATCTGTCGTGCGGTGCCCAAGCCTTTTCCTGTGTCTTCGATGCTGCTGGCGCGCGTTTTGCCGGCGCGCTCATGAAGTCGAACAGACGCGCAAATCGTGCGTCACTGCCTGACGTGGCGAACTCTGGACTTGCCACATAGTCGGCCGCCCTGCCCGCGCTATCCGGATGCTCCATGAGCTTGGCGAGCTGCCACCACCGGTCCCGACCAACAGTCTTGGCGGCGCCAATGGCCACAATGACTGGCTCTGGAATGTTGCTGGTAACAGAACGCATCTTCGAGAAGGTCGTGTCATCGAGCGCCAAAGCCGACTTCACCGTGTCGGGCGTGTGGCCGCGCTTGAGAATGCGATCGGCAAACAGGGTCCTTTCGATGAAGGACAAATTGGCCCTTGCGGCGTTCTCTTGGCCCTGGGCAATAACATGATCCTCATCGCCCATCTTCTTGACGACCGCGCGTACTGGCCGTCCCAGCTGGCGGGCAACCTTGACGCGCCGATGCCCGAAGACGGTCTGAAAGCGACCGGAGAGCTCAGGATGAGGCCTGACCAGGATCGGAGAATCTTGTCCTCTTTCCCGAATGGCCGCAAGCAACTCCTGATATGCCTCATCGTCTTCGTCCAGGCGATCCGAAACGAAGGAGGTGTCCACAAATGCCGGATCGAGATCCACGACCGAGCTCTTGGAGAGCTCCTCGAAGGATTGCATGATGGAGCGCGACGCCCCGCGAACGGCATACCCGGATACGTCCTTCGCATCAGCCACTGCCGTCGCAGGGCCCAACACACTGCCGAAAATGTCCCTGCGTGCCATTTAACCGCCTCCAATCGCGGTTAGCGATTTGATTTCAAAGACAAAATTTCCAGTTTTTACTGCCGTAAACTTCGCCGTCATGACCGTCCCCACGCACGATGGATCAGCGTCGCGATTTCAGCATTGACCGCATCGAGGGATTCCAGTGCACGGTCGTAGGTGGAACGGGTAAAGGCCGACTTCTCCACCTCGTAGAGCGTCTGCTTGGTGAGACCCGCGTCCGAAATCGCCGTCGACTTCAACATCGGATTCTCCAGGATCTGGCCGGCAAGCATGGACTGCATGAAGCCTACCATCTGCGCCTGCGGGATATCCGTCGGCTCGTAGCGTGTGATCAGATATCGAAACCAATCGAGCTCGATTGCCGCACCGGCGGCCTTGATGGTTTTCAATATGCCGCCGAGCATGAGCAGGAACTGGCTCATAGACATCAGGTCGAGCATCTGCGGATGAACTGTAATGAGAACCGACGTCGCCGCCGACATGGCCGTCAACGTCAGGTAGCCAAGCTGGGGCGGGCAATCGACCACGACAACGTCATAGCGATCGTCGACCTCCGTTAACGCCTTCGCCATGCGCGTGAAGAACTGGCGCCCGGCATTTGACGTCTTATCCTGCATGGCGAGGGGCGTGTCGTATTCGTATTCCTGCAATTCGAGATTGGCGGGGATGATATCGAGACCTGGAAAATTCGTCGGAAGGATTACGTCCGCAATCGAGCGGCGTTCGTCATCGTAACGAATCGCCTCATAGAGCGAGAGGTTGTTATCAAGTTCCGGCTGGAAGCCATGCAGGGCCGACAGTGAGGCTTGAGGATCGAGATCGATTGCAAGAACACGGTGGCCGGTCAAGGCCAGATGCTGGGCGAGGTGGGCGGCAGTCGTTGTCTTGCCACTGCCCCCCTTGAAGTTGACGACAGCAACGACCTGGAGCTTGTCGCCGGACTTGCGGTGCGGGACATACTTCTTGACTTCGGTCCTGCCATGCTGGTCCAGGAAATGGCGCAGCTCAAGCATCTGCTGGGCAGTGTAGGACCGGCGTCCCGATGGGATCTGCTCGGGCAGGGGGCCCTTGCCCTCCAGATGAAGGCGCTTCAGATTGTTCTGCGAGACACCAAGATAGTGAGCGACTTCTGCCATCGAAAACGAACGCAGCGTCTTCGCCGCATCGGGGGGAAATTTCTCCATCCGAAGCTGGTTAAGGCGCCGTGATATCTCAGCACCCTGCTCGAGGATTTTCTCATCGAACTCGAAGCTCGGTAGCCGCATGGCGATATTCATTCTCGTCGAAAACCTGAATTGGCGCTTTTTGCGATGAAATTATTCAACAAGCGCCATTAAGCTCCGATTCGGAAAGCCCGGCAAGAAGTTTTAGGTTAACAGAAGGTGAACAGCACTAGCGGGCTTCCTTGCGGCCGATTCCTGCTGTCGTCGGATAATGGCGGGTTGTCGTTCGACTGGAACTCTCCCGCTCATCTGGCTAAACGCCTGGTTTTTCTGACACAAAGAGCAGTCTTTACGGCAGTAAAAACCGCCCCATCAGCGGAGCGGCTTAGGGGAGGGGAGGGCGCTTCCACCCGCTCAAGGCGGTAGGCGGGCTCGCTTTGCCGGCTGAGGCTTGGTCGAAGGCATCAAAAGCAATGGCCGACCTCCTCCATCATGACGAGACGCAAACGTCCAAAGCTCGGACCGACCCCAATTCGTCTCTAGCGGCCTCAAACGATATTCGCTGACATAGGGTAGGTCAGCGTGCCTCCTGCAGGTGCGTTTGCATGCGGAGGTCAACCGTTACCCGACTGAAAGCCGATCGCTGGAGACCGCAGTTCGCGCACCATCGTTTTGAGCGGTGCGGGCGAGCGCCCGAAACTTCCTTTATCTGCTCGCCAAGGGAGCGTTCGCAACCGACGAGGGTGCCACCCGAGCGTTGATAGCAGACGCTTGGTGATGAAATCCGGCCTGAGGTAGAAACCGAATTTGTCGGCTCGGGAACAACGATGCCAAGACCATCATTCCCGGCTCTATGGTGTCACTCTTGGCCCTTGAGGTCGCTGTCGCCGTAGGCTGCCGCGGACACCGTTGAACAGCTGATCTCGGGAAGGGGAGGGGGGCTCATCTTCAAGCGGGGTCGGAGGCTTGCCAACGCGCTGTTGGGTGGATTTCATCTCCTGAACGAATTTCATGGAAATCAGCTCATCGACAAGATCCGAACTGGCCTGCTTCATTGCGATTGTAGATGGCATTCATCAGTGAGCCAATGATGACCCGGGCGAGGTCCGGATGGTTCTCGAGTGTGTTGAGTCGACGTTGATGAAGATGTCGATTTTGCCCGCTGCAACCTCGTCGGTCGCAAACTTCTGCCCGAGACGAGCGCGGCGTAGCTCTCGTAGGACAGCCAGTGCGTTTCCCTGGATGCGGCCCCATAGAATGTCTCCGGTGTCATGTTGATGAAGCGGGCGACGTTTTCGCGGACAAATGCGCCTGGCGACGAGTCGCAATCCTGCAATCGGGTCGCAGTTTTGGTTCCGGAACCCATTGCGTCACGCCGCGCAGCAGTGGTTCGACGACGTCGCATGGAGTGGGTGTCGGCTGAACATGACACCGAGCTATCCGCTTGGCCTTCGCCGAATCGAAGCAATTCAGCACGAGCCCAGAGTCGGTGACATCGCCTTATCTGTCCGCCCCGGTCGCAGGCCTCCGACCTTGCGGTTGTGCGCGGCTATCTCCCGCGAGGTCTGTGCGCCCGCGGAGCCGGTCCGCTTTGGGAATTCCGAACTTCGCACAATCTATTCCGAGGGTAGGATCATCACAGCCTTCGTCGGCGGTGTGGTTCCTCCGGGCGACGGCTTCCTTCACTCCAGATTCCCAGGTTCATATGACTCACGCTGGACGGGTTCAGGTCGACGGCATTCTCGGCCTTGCAAGGCCTATCCTCACTTTCATGCTTGAAGCGCTGCATTCGCTTGGTTTCATCACCGGCGGTGTGGCCTCTGGCGC